>JAFUQS010000057.1 GCA_017472225.1 Clostridia bacterium
CCTTAGAATAATCTAAGGTGGTAAAACTCTTTAAACAATGCCTTAATAGCTCAGTCGGTAGAGCACGCGGCTGTTAACCGCGGTGTCACAGGTTCGAGTCCTGTTTGAGGCGCCAAAATTAAAAGGACATCTTCGGATGTCCTTTTAATTTTTACATTTCAGATGGAAATCAGCCTTTGAAACCGTGTTTCCACAGACGAGTTGCGGCTGTTAACTGGTTCGTCGTGCCCCGCTGCCGGTGGCAGATGAAGGGGTGCGACGAACAGGAAGAAACAAGGAGTATCACGAAGCGCCCCAAGCGAGTGAGACGACTATGTTTTTGACCGAATGTGTCACAGGTTCGAGTCCTGTTTGAGGCGCAAAACCAGAAAAATCCGAACCAAATTTTCCCAATAGGAAAAGGGTTCGGATTTTTTGTATTTCTTTGACAACATATCGCTGCTATGCTATAATCTCATAACAAGGTAATGTTTTGGGGGTTATGTTTATGAAGTATCCTAAAATCAAAAATGCGCTACTATGCAGAGTATTAATGTATATTGTTGTTATCGGTGGGTTTCTTTTACCAATCATTCCTATTAGTTTAATACCCTTCATATCGGAAGATGCTAAAATTTTGATTTCTTTTGCGCTTGTTGTTGCGCTTATTATTTATATGGTTAAAAATCTTGTTACGCTTATGACTGTGGATGCAACTTTAATTTTTATAAACTGTTTTAGGAATGCAAGAACACAATTTGATTTGCCTGACAATTTCAGCGCAAATCAAATTTACAACAAGATTTCTTGCTTTGGAAAACCATACGATTCACAACCTGTTTTTCCACAGCCAGATTTGTTGCGATATAAATTCAAATCATCTTGGGATATTTATTCTAAAGGCACCGAAAAGGTTGTTGCTATTTATCAAACTGAACATTTAGACAAAGAACTGTACCTTAAAATTTTTAATTCAGCAAAAAGAAATTCAAAAACGCTTACCGGGACCAAAAAGCCTATGTTTTTAGACAAAGAACAGAAAAAAGCACCATTAAAGCGAATTACCATTGTTTTCATTTTTGCGCAAACCATTGAAGAAAGATTTCGTTCTGACATGTACGATACCCTTTGTAAACAGAACGGAGATGAAATTGACGATTGTTACCTACCTTGTGTTGTTGACCTTGAAAGAAAACTTTGTTCTTTTAACAGTATGAAATTTCCTGAACTTGGCTTTGGACGTCATGCTATCAACATAGGAATAAAATTCATAAGCAAAACCATTTTCGGAAGGAAACCTTCTTTAAAAAATAACAATCACTTTATTAATGTTGACCTTGATAATTCTCTTGATGATAGTTTGTGGACTTTTTGGAAAACTACAAAAAAAGAAGTTGTCGGTGACGAAAAAGAACGACGCAAGCATTTTGAGAAAATGGAACACAAACAAATTATCTTTGATAAAGAAGATGAGTTTATTTATGTAAAATGGGAAGATAAGGGGCTATGGCTTTCGGTAATGATTAATGAGGATAATCGTATTGTCGAAGTTGACAGTTTCGATTCATGGGATTATCCGAAATCAAATATGATTTCAAAAAAGACGATAAAAGAAATAGAAAAAACTATCAGCGTTTATTTTGCAGGTATAGGTTATTCAGCAAAGTTTACAGTTGATGACTAATGTTTTTATTCTTTCGAATCGTTCACTGTACTGCCATTTACGGTGGTGAGTAAGTGCGCTCTTACGAGAATTAATCATTTGGTTCGGATATTGATTATTAACCCGCGCAAAAATTAAAAGGACATCTTCGGATGTCCTTTTAATTTTTACATTTCAGATAGAATTCAGCCTTTGAAACCGTGTTTCCACAGCCATGTTGCGACAATCTTTCTGACCTTGGGTATCAACGCAAAATGATAGCTTGCATTTTGATTGTTCATATGTTAAAATCGTGATATCAAAGCTAAGGAGTAAAATAGCATGAAAAAATTTACGAAGATTATCAGCCTTGTTCTCTTTATTGTAATTATAATAAGTACACTTACAATTTCTGCTTCTGCTATGCAGATATTTGTCAAAACATTGGAGGACAAGACAATTACACTCGAAGTTGAGCCGAATGATTCTATTGATGCAATAAAGGCAAGGCTTTATGAAAAAGAGGGTATTGCCCCTGAAAATCAAAGATTGATTTTTGCTGGAAAACAACTCGAAAATGGTAAAACTCTTTCTGATTACAACATTCAGAAAGAAAGTATACTTCATCTGGTCCCGCAGGTCGTTGAACCGGAAGTGCAGGAGTGTGACTGCCTTTGTCACGGTAACGATGTGCTCTCGTGGCTTATAAAGCTGGTATGCTTTATAGTTTCATTGGCTACACAAACCGAAGTAAAGTGCTGTGAGTGCTGAAAGAATGAGAATTTATATTTATGCTTAGCTGTAGCTTGCTCAACAGACAGTCCGTTATTAAATATGTTTTGATTGAAACAGTCCTGTACTGTGGCTTAAATATGGTGTAATCGTATTTACGAATAAGACTGTGGAATGGAGACTGCCTTCAAATGTGCATTTGGTTTTTGCGAATATACACAAAAACTACTTGAAAAGCAGTATATTTTAGTGTATAATGCCATTAACAGCAAAAAGGAGGAAATGATATGCCAACTTTACAAACAATGAAATATGCTACTAAGCGCAAGAATTTGCACCTGCGTGTTGCGGTGGGTCACTTTGCAACAAGTAACTGCCACAGTAATTATTATATCGATGTTGTGTCACAAAAAGCACGTCTTTCTGAAGCAAGAGCAGTTGCTGAGGAGTTATGCTCATATTATTATGCAGACACGGTTGTTGATACCATTCTTTGCCTTGACGGAACTGAAGTTATCGGCGCATGTCTTGCTGACTGCCTTTCAAAGGCTGACTTTGTCAATATGAATGCACATAAATCAATTTATGTTGTTACACCTGAAATCACAAGCGGCAATCAGTTTATTTTCCGTGACAATATCGTTCCGATGATTGCAGGAAAGCATGTTATGGTTCTGGCAGTTTCCGTTGCATCGGGCAAAACTGCTCAGTCCGCAGTTGATGCCGTAAGATATTACGGTGGCATTGTATCGGGGGTATCTGCGATTTTCTCCACAGCCGAAAAGTGCGGCGGATTGCCTGTCCGTTCGGTTTTTGACCCGAATGACCTTGAGGATTATCACTGCTATCCCTCTCACGAGTGTCCGCTCTGCAAGTCAGGAGTCAAGATTGACGCCTTGATTAACAGCTACGGATTTTCAAAGCTTTAATAAAAAAGCTGAGAATTATATGATAATTATAACGGCGGGTATTCCTGCCGTTATTTTTTTAGCGTGTACCTTATTTTTCCGTTAACTGTTGAATTTCCTGCTGTTATATGATATAATGCACCGTATTTATTTTTTAGGTAGGTTAGTGTATGATTTGCAACAACATTTTGGATGCGGTGGGAAACACTCCGATTATCCGCCTTAATCATATGACAGATCCGGAAGATGCACAGATTCTTGTTAAATTTGAAGGTCTCAATGTGGGTGGATCAATTAAAACACGTACAGCTCTTAATATGATTCTTGATGCAGAAAATAAGGGGCTTATCGGTCCGGGTACGGTAATTGTTGAGCCGACAAGCGGCAACCAGGGTATCGGACTTTCTCTTGTAGGTGCAGTGCGTGGATATAAAGTGAAAATTATTATGCCCGATTCCGTAAGTGAGGAAAGACGTAAGCTTGTTGAGCATTACGGCGCTGAGGTTATTCTTGTTCATGATGGGGGAAACATCGGACTTTGCATTGAAGAATGTCTTAATCTGGCACTTAAAATGAAGGCGGAGGATCCGAATGTTTTTGTGCCTCAGCAGTTTGAAAATCCCGCTAACCCTGCCGTTCAGCGTTCTTTTACGGGTATGGAAATCATTTCGCAGGTGGGCGGACCAATTCACGGCTTTTGTTCCGGTATCGGTACAGGCGGAACGATTACGGGTATCGGAGAAATTCTGAAAAAGCACAACCCTGATATGACGATCTGGGCTGTTGAGCCCGAGCACGCTGCAATCCTTTCCGGCGGCTCAATCGGTACACATATCCAGATGGGTATCGGCGACGGCCTTATTCCGGCAATACTCAATCAGCAGATTTATGACGATGTCTGTATTGTCAAGGATGAAGAAGCTATTACAACTGCCAAGGAGCTTGCTTCAAAGGAAGGTATTTTGTGCGGTATCAGCAGCGGAACAAATGTTGCGGCAGCTCTGCGCCTTGCGAAAAAACTCGGCAAGGGCAAAACCGTTGTTACAGTTCTGCCCGACACGGCGGAAAGATATTTTTCAACACCGCTGTTTGATTGAGCTTTTAACCGAAGTCAGGTGAAAAGGGCTGTAAAGAACCTGTGTTTTTTACAGCTCTTATGTTTTTGCTGTAAGGTTATTTTTAACAGGAAGCTATAATATAATTACAAATAATCAGCAGATGGAGAAAATTATGGAAGATAAAAGCATAACAGAAACATATAAGGATACTATTTTTAAAAAGAGCATTATGGCTCAGGAGCAGGCTCAGCAGATTGTTGAGTTATTCAGCCGTGGCGGCTTTGAGGAGTTTCACGCCCGTTTTGTTGATGTTCAGCAGCTGATGAGCTGTTACCGCTGCGCAATATTGGAGGTAGAAACAAAATTCAAGGTGCTTGATGAGCAGCTGTCCCTGCTTTATGAAAGAAACCCGATTGACAGCATAACCTCACGGCTTAAGTCGCCCGAAAGCATCTATGAAAAGGTCGTACGCAAGCATTTGCCGCCGGGCATTGAAAGTATAGAAAAGAACCTGTGTGATATTGCCGGTGTGCGTGTGGTATGCTCTTTTGTTGATGATATTTATATGCTTGCACAAAGCTTTCTCAGACAAGATGATGTTAAGCTTATTCAGATGAAGGACTACATAAAAAATCCAAAGCCTAACGGCTACAGAAGCTTACATCTGATTGTTGAGGTGCCGATTTTTCTGACTGACGAAAAGAAAATGATGCGTGTTGAAGTTCAGCTTCGCACAATTGCAATGGACCTTTGGGCAAGCCTTGAACACAAGATATATTATAAAAAGGAAATGAATAAGCTTACTGCAGAAAATGCAGCCTCTCAGCTTTCTGAGTGTGCCCGTATGTGTGCCGAGCTTGACAGTAAAATGCAGAATATCAGAAATTACATTGACAGCAATTAAAAAAAGAGGATGTAAAAAAATACAGATCCTCTGTGAATATCCTTAAAATAAAATAGTTAAATATGCAAAAACCATTGTAAAAGTAGTTCAAATCTGCTTGATACAATGGTTTTATATTTTCCTGACTACTGTCTACTTAAGGTATATTTACCTTCGCTTTTATGTACCGTGGTGTTAAATGGCAAGGTTTTATTTATTCCTTTAACTCCGTACGCTCGAGCCGCTTGGGCTCTTACTTTTGTCGGTTGTGACAAAAGTAAGCAAAAGCACGCATTTGGCGGATTATCTTCCGCAAAAACTAAAAATACCGAGTCAGGTTTATGCTATCCTTTACTCGGTATTCTTTTCTGCTCACCGTGGATAAAGAAAAAAGAAATTTTCTTATCGGTATTTTCAGATTGCTCCGTTGTGCCATACCACGGCTCGGTTGCCGAACAGCTCTAATTAAAACAACGCTCAATAAAATGAGCCGCTTGGTTTAATTTGTTCCATAAGGTATGCTATTGTCTAATTTATTTGTCTGCCTTTCCACAGCGTGTAGTCCGACAGTCGCTCCCGCTACAATCTGCTTTCTGAAAGAGAATTCCTTTTTTACGTTGTTTTTCTTGTTTTTTATCTTTCCTGACTACTGACTACTGACTACTGACTACTGACTACTGTCTACTGTCTCCTGACTCGGGCTGCTTTCAGAAAGAGAATTCCTTTTTACATTGTTTTGCTCACTTTTTTACTCTCACTTATTGTTTTATCTTTTCCTGACGGCTCCTATGAAACATATTATCACATTGCATCTCAGACGGCTTTGTATATGCTTTCAAAAAAACAATTGAAAACTCATTTAAAATATAATATTATATATTTATCACGGTAAAAAGGCGGACTGATTATGAACATCATAGCACATATTGAAACGGACTACACGGAAAAATTCGGTATACCCCGTCAGAGCGGTCTCAACAAAGAGGTCAGGGGCAGAATCGTTTTTGAAAAGGAATACAGAGTTGATGAGGCTTTCCGTGGCTTGGAGGAGTTTTCTCACATCTGGATATTATGGCAGTTTTCCGAGGCTATGCGTGAAAATTGGAGTCCCACCGTTCGTCCGCCGCTTCTTGGCGGCAACAAAAGAGTGGGTGTTTTTGCCACCCGTTCTCCTTTCCGCCCGAACAGCATAGGTCTTTCCGCTGTTAAGCTTGAAAAGGTGGAGTACACAAAAAATGAGGGTCCTGTTCTTGTTGTCAGCGGCGCAGATCTGATGCACGGTACTCCGATTTATGATATCAAGCCATATCTTCCTTATGCAGACAGTATTCCCGATGCAGCAGGTGGCTTTACGGAGCGTTTAGGGGAAAGAAAACTTGAAGTAACAATTGATGATACTCTTGCGCTGAGCTTTCCGAAAGAAAAATTATCTTCGCTCATATCCGTTCTTGAGGGCGACCCGAGGCCGTCATATCAGCATAACCCCGAAAGAGAATACGGCTTTTCATTTGCGGGGTATGAGATAGGCTTTAAGGTTGACGGCAAGGTGCTGACCGTAACAAGGATAAATCCGGACACCAAGAAGTTTTTTTAGAAAAAGCTATTGACATATCAGGGTAAATATAATATAATCATCTTGAAGTTAGTCGAAACTAACTAAATCCCTTTCTTTTGACTGTTGTTTCCTTCAAGATGACTTTTATCCGCTTAAAAGCATTTTTTTAATCCACATAGTTAGCTTCGACTAACTCCGGACAGGAGTGATTTTTATGGAAAAAGCAATAGCACGGCAATGCGCTCCCGCCCTTGCGGGGATTAAACCGGCGAATATTGTATCTCTTGACAAAAATAAATATCCTGACGCTGAAAATGAAATAGTAAAGCTGAATGAGGCTTTCAATAAAATCGGCGTATATTTTGAAATTATCTGCAGATGTGAAAATAGAATACTTGTTTTTGTATTCAGACCGAAAATACTTGAAAGCTACCTTGAAAATGAGGGGATAAGAAGCTTTCTTTCTTCCTGCGGATACAACGAAGACGGAGCACTTTGCGAAAAGCTTGAAAAACTGAAAAGCAAAATGAAAAATGCAGAATTTCCCCATGAAATCGGTGCATTTTTAGGTTATCCCGTTGAGGATATATACGGCTTTATCAATCACAAGGATAAGGGACTGCTTTTTGTGGGGGAATGGAAGGTATACAGTAATCCTGAAAAAGCGAAGCAGAGCTTTAAACGCTATTCCTCTTGCAGAGCGGCACTTGTCAGGCGGGTGTCTGACGGCAAAGCCTTGGCGGAGATATTTAAGGCAGCGTAAATTCAGAAAAGCGAAGTTAAATACATTTTCGAGTAGACAGTAGTCAGGGGTCAGTAGTCAGTAGTCGGTAGACAGTAGTCAGCGGTCAGGGTCAGTAGAGGAGTCTGTTTTTATAAGAATATAGTACAAGTCCATAGAGGCGCCCATTGGGCGTCCTTTTTTATCGGGCAGAGTTATATTATCAACCTTTCAAGGTTGATTTTTTACCGTCAAGGTGATATTTATCTTGTGCTGATGACACCCTGACTACTGACTATTTAAGGTGTATTTAACTTCGCTTTTATCTGCCGTGGTGCTAAACGGTAAGGTTTTATTTATTCCTCTGACTCCGTTCGCTCGAGCCGCTTGGGCTCTTACTTTTGTCGGTTGTGACAAAAGTAAGCAAAAGCACGCATTTGGCGGATTAACCTCCGCAAGAACTAAAAATACCGAGTAAAGCTTATTCTACCCTTTACTCGGTATTCTTTTCTGCTCACCGTGGAGAAGAAAACAAGGTTTCTTCTTATCGGTATTTTCAGATTGCTCCGTTGTGCCATACCACGGCTCGGTTGCCGAACAGCTCTGTTTAAAACAACGCTCAATAAAATGAGCCGCTTGGTTTAATTTGTTCCGTAAGGTATGCTATTGTCTAATTTATTTGTGTGCCTTTCCACTGCCTGTAGTCCGACAGTCGCTCCCGCTACAAGCTGCTTTCTGAAAGAGAATTCCTTTTTATGTTGTTATTCTGATTTTTTGATGATTGTTTATTTTTTACAGACTCCTTATTGTTTTATCTTTTCCTGTCTCCTGACTCCTGACTACTGACTACTGACTCCTCTCGAGACTCTCACTCACTCATTCCACAGGGCTGAATATACTGCTAAGGGAAGGAGTGGTAAAATGATTATGAATACTGTGTGTGGTGTGCTTCTGCCTTTTCTGGGGACCGCTTCGGGCTCGGCAGGAGTATTTTTTGTGAAAAAAAGAAGTCGCAGGCTTCAGATGATGCTTTCAGGCTTTGCTGCCGGAGTGATGACCGCTGCCTGTGTGTGGAGTCTGCTGATTCCGTCGATTGAAGGCGGCGCCCGCATGGGAAGGTGGGCATTTGTTCCGGCTTTAACGGGTCTTGTGCTCGGCTTTGTTATACTCACTTTTCTTGATCGTCAGGCTTTAAGGCTTATGCAAAAGCTGAATATAGAAAAAAACGGTGCTGAGGTGAATTCATTTGTCTTTTTTCTTGCCGTTACAATTCATAACATCCCTGAGGGTATGGCAGTTGGAATGATGTACGCTTCACTTATTTCAGGCTCGGGGTCTGTGACGGCAGGGTCGGCACTGATGTTCGCATTGGCTATTGCATTGCAGAATATACCTGAAGGCGCAATAATCTCAATGCCCTTACATTCTCAGGGTATGAAAAAGAGCAAAGCCTTCCTTTTTGGCGCTTTGTCAGGCGTGGTTGAGCCTGTTGGTGCCGTTGCTACGCTTTTTGTCACAAGATATGTTTCCACGGTGCTGCCGTACTTTTTTGGCTTTGCGGCAGGTGCAATGCTTTTTGTTGTTGCTGATGAGCTTATTGCAAAAAGAGAGAATTCGTCTGAAATGCCTGTTACGGCTTTATCCTTCGGGGTCGGGTTTGCACTGATGATGGTTATGGATGTGGCTCTTGGTTGAAATTTCTGTTTTTGAAAGAATTTTTTCATCATAATTTTTAAAAGTGTTGAAATAAAATCTTTTGTGATGTATAATGTATTAGCTAAGAATTAAAAATTCACTCAGGAGGTAAACAAAATGAAGAAAATTATTTCCGTTCTTCTTTGCGTTCTCATGCTTATGGCAATTGCTGCACCTGCTGCTTCGGCAACAGATGTTGTAACAGACACTCCAGTTGTTTTTATCAGAGGTGCCTCAAGACATCTTTATGCAAGTGATGAATCCGATGATGAAGCAACACAGATTTTTCCCCTTGATGTTGACCTCGGTCAGGTTGTTTCCGATGCGCTCAAGCCTTGCCTTGAAGAGCTTGCAGCAGGTCTTATCACAGGAAATTATGAAAAATACTGTGACGAGCTTTATAACACTGTAGCTCCTCTTTATGAGGATGTTATTCTTGACAAAAACGGTGAAGCCTCCGACGGTTCAGGTGACGGCCGTAAGGTTGAGAATTTCGATTGCCCCGTAAAGACAAGTAACTTCGGATTGTGGGATTATGATTTCGGCTTTGACCTCAGACTTTCTCCTCTCACCATTGCCGATGACCTTAAGACTTATATCGACATGGTAAGAGCAGCAACAGGCAAAAAGGTTTCCCTTGTCGGCCGTTGCTTTGGCGGTAATGTTATTTCCGCTTACCTTGCAAAGTATGAAGCTCATGCAGCAGAAAATGTTGAAAGCGTTGTAATGTACATTTCTTCAACCGTAGGTATTGATCTTATCGGTGCGCTTTTTGCAGGCGAAATCAAAATTGAAGCAGATAATGTTGACCGCTTTGTTGAATATGTAATGAACGATATGGGTGTTATTGATGACCCCACACTTCAGAGCCTTGTTGTTGCATTGGTTGACCTTCTCAATTATGCAAAGGTACTCGGCCTCGGAACAGATGCTCTTCAGTACATCATTGACAATGTTACGGAAGACCTTGTTCCCCGTCTTGCTCTTGCTTGCTACGGCACCTTCCCTTCATATTGGTCAATGGTACCCGTTGAATATTATGAAAAGGCAAGAGATAACGTATTTGCAGGTCAGGAAGAAGAATATGCAGGTATGATTGCTAAGCTTGATGATTATTATAATAATGTTCAGCTTACATATGAGGATGTTATGGCAAGACTTGAAGCAAAGGGCGTTGCTATGACAGTTATTGCAAAATATGATGTTCCCGTTGTTCCTCTTTATGACGGTGCTGATTCACAGGGTGACTTTGTTGCTGAAACAACAGATATTTCCTTCGGTGCAACAACAGCTCCCATGGGAAAGACCCTTTCTGACAGCTACATTGAAGGCCTTGCAGACAAGAGATTTGTTTCTGCTGACAAAAAGGTTGACGCTTCAACCTGCCTTTATCCTGAAAAGACATGGTTCCTCAAGAATCTTTTCCACACCGATTTCCCCGATGCTGCAAACTATCTCATCCGTGAAATCGTTAACTCAAAGGGTCAGATGACTGTATTCTCCAACGAAAGCTATCCTCAGTATCTTGACTATGATGTTGAAGCTGAAAAGCTTGTTCCCGTGACAGAGCTTGATCCGGCAGAGCCTGAAAAGGGCAGTGGTGAAGAACGCTTCACAGTTCTTATCCGCTTCTTTACTGCACTTCTTAACTTCTTTGCAGACCTTATCAACGGCGAAATTTCATTTGACGGACTTTTCGGCGGTAACGAATAATTAAAAATATCGGGAGCTGTAAAAAAACGCAAGTTTTTTTACAACTCCTTTTTTGCTTTATCTTTTCCTGACTGCTGACCCTTGACTGCTTTCTAATTAAGGTGTATTTACCTTCGATTTTATGTCCCGTGGTGAAAAACGGCAAGGTTTTATCTGTTCCTCTGACTCCGCTCGCTCGAGCCGCTTGGGCTCTTACTTTTGTCAAGCGTGACAAAAGTAAGCAAAAGCACGCTCTTTAGTGGATTAACCTACGCAAGAACTAAAAATACCGAGTCAGGCTTATTCTACCCTTTACTCGGTATTCTTTTCTGCTCACCGTGGATAAAGAAACAAGAAATTTTCTTATCGGTATTTTCAGATTGCTCCGTTCTGCCATACCACAGCTCGGTTGCCGAACAGCTCTAATTAAAACAACGCTCAATACAATGAGCCGTACGCTTAAGGACAATAATCTAAGTGTACGAGCATTACGACGAGTCAAAGAGCTGAGAGAAGAGTTTAACGCTTTTCTCTCTTTCTTTTTATATCCAAATCCACACATTCCACTAACCTCCTGTTATAAGGTAGAATAAAGCTACCAAGTAACAGGAGGTTTTATTTATGGCTAAAAAGGTTAAATTTAAGTTGACAGATTTTGAATGCAATTTACTTATCAATGGTATGAATGAGTTTCGCAATATGCTTTTGGAACAGGATTTACCGACAGAAGATGTTGAGGATTTGCTCATTAAAATTATTGACAAGTGTGAAAGGCGATGGTGATACTGTGAGCTTCATTGAAGATTTTTACTACGGCAATATCGAGCCACAGGAATTAAGCGCGGAGCTTTCAACCAAGCTCAAAAAGAAGCTGAACAAACTTACTGAAAAGGAAGAACAACTCACAGCAAAGCTGAATGGTGAGGAAAAAGAACTGTTTCTCAACTATGTGAGTACCTATACCGGGTTTTCAACAACAAGTAATGCTGACAGCTTTATATCAGGTTTCAGGCTCGGAGCAAGATTTACATACGACACATTTATTGATGATATGAAAGGACGAATATAATTATGGAAAAGATTACATACAGAGAAGTTAATGGCTATATGATACCTAACCGTACACTCCCACCCGAAGAAGCAAAAATCCGCCTTGGTAAATGGGGTGCGGGTGTCCAGTGGACACCTCTGCAAAGCAGAAGCACCGACCGAGCCGGCAGGCGAGACATGTTACATAAGGATTATATGATGAAGCATAAAAAGTCACAGTAACCATTATGACCTCAGAAGGCAGATTCTGGCAGTATCTTGCTGATATTGACAAGCAGGCAACGGAAATGTTTAACTCCCTCGTTGAACAGATGAAGGAAAAAGAAGACATTTCAGAGCAACTAAAAGAAGAAAATCAAATACTGTGGATTGAACGAATGAATGATATTCAAAGCAGAGCAACAGAAATTGTAAACGCAGAATTGATTTACATATAATGCATTTCGAAGTGAGAGAATTAAGGACATATAACAATTGTTATTGAATTGTGCCAAATACTGACTCGTCGCAAATAAAATTGTTTTAATATTTTGAAAAAATTATACAAACAGTTTATTTTATTAAAAAAATATGTTATACTCGACTTAAATGGTGGTGAAATCTGATGAATATACTACATATGAAATATGCGGTTGAGGTAGCAAAGGTCGGCTCGCTTAATAAAGCG
This sequence comes from Clostridia bacterium, assembly GCA_017472225.1. Taxonomy (GTDB): domain Bacteria; phylum Bacillota; class Clostridia; order Oscillospirales; family Acutalibacteraceae; genus UBA6857. Next base: position 12,583 of record JAFUQS010000057.1, read on the forward strand.
GCTGAAACATTGTTGATTGCCGCACCGAATGTAAGCCG
>JAFUQS010000058.1 GCA_017472225.1 Clostridia bacterium
TACGATTTCAGTTTTATTTTATTCGCCACCAAAACTGTGCAAAGCACAATAGAACTGCGTAGCAATACCACTGCCAAAGGCAATATCACTCGCCGTAGGCGAATAAAACTGCGGAATACTGCCTTATCAGTATTCCGCAAATCTATGACCCTGTTTTTATTCAAATAAATCAATACTCATGTACCGTTCGCCCGAATCAGGCAAAATGACAACAATGGTTTTGCCCTCGTTTCCGGCTCTTTCGCAAACCTTTTTTGCCGCCATAAGGGCAGCGCCGGAAGAAATCCCCACAAGAAGACCTTCTGTTCCGGCAAGAACACGACACATCTGCTTTGCTTCTTCGGTTTTAACAGTGATAACCTCATCAACAATTCTGCAATCGTAATTTTCAGGAATGAAATTTGCGCCGATGCCCTGAATTCCGTGTGAGCCTGCTCTACCCTCTGTGATGAGAGGAGACTCCTCCGGTTCAACGCCGATTACCTTGACTTGCGGATTTTTTTCTTTCAGATATCTGCCCGTGCCTGAAACCGTACCGCCGGTACCGATACAGGAAATGAAAATATCAACCTTTCCTTCTGTATCCTTCCAGATTTCAGGTCCTGTTGAAAGAAAATGCGACTCGGGATTATCAGGATTTTCAAACTGTGAGGGAATGAAGCTGTTCGGAATGCTTTTTTTAAGCTCATCAGCCTTTTCAATTGAGCCGAGCATTCCCTTTTTGCCATCGGTCAGAACAATTTCGGCACCATAGGCTCTGAGAAGCTTCTGCCTTTCAATGCTCATGGTGTCAGGCATAACAAGAATTGCCCTGAAGCCCATTGAAACCGCTGCAGCCGCAAGTCCTATTCCCGTGTTGCCGCTGGTAGGCTCGATAACCGTTGCACCCTTTGTAACAAGTCCCTTTTCCACCGCTTTTTCAAGCATATTTACAGCAACTCTGTCCTTGACGGAGCCCGCAGGGTTAAACATTTCAAGCTTTGCAAGAATTCTTCCTCTTATATTCTGATTACGACAAAAATTCTCTGCCTCATAAAGAGGTGTTCCTCCCACAAGGGAGGAAAAGCCTTTGTATATCATCTGAAAATCACCTTGTAATTATTTTTCGCCCAGAAGCTTTGCAAGCTCGTCCATAAAGGTGTTGATATCCTTGAACTGACGGTAAACTGAAGCAAAACGGACATAAGCTACCTCGTCAAGCTCCTTTAATTTATCCATAACAAGCTCACCGATATGAACGGAGGTTACCTCTCTGTCCAGTGAATTCTGAAGATCTGCTTCAATTTCTGAAACCACCTTGTCGATCTGTTCAATTGAAACGGGTCTTTTTTCACAGGCACGAAGCATACCGTTGAAAAGCTTCACACGGTCAAATGCCTGACGGGACTTATCCTTTTTCACAACAATGATGGGCACACTTTCAATAATTTCATAGGTTGTGAAACGCTTACCGCAAGAGATACACTCACGGCGACGGCGTATTTTTTCACCCTCATCTGTAGGTCTTGAGTCAATAACCTTGCTCTCTTCAAAGCTGCAAAACGGACATTTCATTTTTATTATACCCCTTTTCGGTTAAAATTTTCCTTGTTTTTCAGGTTCAGGTCTTATTTTCCTTCCCTTACTTCATTTAATATGTTTTCAAGATATTTTGCCGAATTTATAATTTCATTTCGATCGTGAAAATTGTTTGAATAAAGCTCAATCATATATCTGCCGTTGTACCCGACCTTGTGAAGCTCCGTGAAAAGCTTTCTGAAGCCGAATTCGCCCTTTTCGTCAGGAGGCAGACAGTCATGTCCCTCACTGTCACAATCACTGAGATGAACATGAACAATATTATTTCCCATTATTTCAATAAAATCAAATGGATTCACACAAGCCCGCCTTGCCTGCTTGATATCAAGAACCATTTTAAATTCATCACCAAGCTGCTTTTTCATGAAAAGCATGAATTCGGGCTGTGCCCCCACAAAGTGAACCACATTTTCATGTGCCACAGTGCAGCCGAAGGAACGGGCAACCTCATTGAGCTTGCCGAAACGCTCGGCATATTCCTCAAGGCTGATATCTATTCTGTTTTTTGCGCCGTGCATAACTATATATTTTGCGCCAAGCGTTGCCGCCGCATTGAAATATCTTTTATAATCATCAATACCGTCAAGATACCTTCTTTCATAGCTTGAAAAAAAGTTATAGCCTTCTGCAAAGGAACGGTAAGGATGAAGGGAGACCACATTCATGCCGTAGGCATCCTTGATTTCCTTAAGGTCACGGACAAAGGCAGGCTTAAGCTCACTGCGGCAGTTGAAAAATATTTCGCTGTATTTAAAGCCCAGCTCTGCAATATGCAAAAAGGCTTTTTCAGTTTCAAGGGGATAAAAACAAGCTGAAGATGCGCCGATTTCCATTTATGCCATGCCGCCTTTCCGAAAATTTGTCTGTTTTTTAATTATATCAAAGAAATTCACAAAATACAACAGTTAGGATAAATAAAAGCTGAAAAAGACCTGCCGCCCGACCTTTATATATCCTTTTCGCTTTTATATGCCGGAAAGCTGAGGGCAAGGCTTTATCCTTTTTCCGATGCCTTTTGTCCGATTTATCCTGAGTAAAAAAGGACTGTAAAAAACTTGCGCTTTTTACAGTCCCTTTAGTTCTACATCTGAAATATAATGCCGGCTGCTGCCGCAATAACAATGAACAGAATCGGGTGAAGCTTTTTGAATCTGGTCACACCGATAAAAACAAGCACGGATAAAATTATGCTCTTATAGTCTATTGCCATAAAGAAATTGCCCGTTTCGGATATCATCTCACTGTTATAATAAGCAATTTTTGCAACACCGAGACAAGCGGCAGTGATAAGACCCACGGAGGCAGCCCGCAGACCGTAAAAGGCATATTCAACAATTTTTGAATTCCGGAATTTCATGAGAACTCTTGAGATAATGAGGATAACAATAACCGAAGGGGTAACAAGGCCCACCGTTGCAACAACACTGCCAAGAATTCCGAAGCCCATACCGTAATCAGCCGCCACACGGTAGCCGATATATGTTGCCATGTTTATGCCGAGCGGTCCGGGTGTTGATTCGGAAATCGCAATCATGTTTGAAATATCCATTGAGGTGAACCAACCCGTCGCCTCGCCCATATCCGTGAGAAAGGGCAAGGTTGCAAGTCCGCCGCCGACAGAGAAAAGACCGACAAAGAAAAATCGGAAAAGCATTTCAAGAAGAAGAGAAAAAACAGCCATTATTTCTTTTCCTCCTTTGTCTTTTTGTTGCCGCCATAAGACTCCTTGACAATACTGATAACGAGTCCGCAAATGCCTGCCGCAAGGATGAAAATAATCGGTGACAGGTCAGTTGTGAAGGAAAGCACTGCAACCACAAGAAAAATTATAAAGCTTGCAATGTCAACCACGCTTTTTTTGGAAAGCTTGATAACCGAGTTAGCTATAAGCGCAACAACAGCAGCACGGATACCCGCAAAGGCATGCTGCACAATTTCATAGTCCTGAAAATTGCTTATGAACATTGCAATGATTCCCACAATGATAACCGAAGGAGTGACTACCCCGGCAGTTGCAAAAATCGCACCGGGAATACCCTTCAGCTTATAACCGATGAAGGTGGCAGTGTTGACGGCAATAACACCGGGGGTACACTGACCGATGGCATAATAATCCATCAGCTCCTCCTGAGTTGCCCATTTTTTATTTTCAACAACCTCACGCTGAAGCATCGGAAGCATTGCATAGCCTCCGCCAAAGGTGAAGCCGCCTATTCTTGCAAAAATCAGAAACATTTCTAAAAGCGTTTTCATCCGTTGTCTCCTTTCAAACTGAAAGGGACGCCCGATGGCGCCCCTACGGGTTTAAATTAAAGGTTAATTTCCTTTTTTGAATGTTCAGAAAAGAAATTCAACATTTCATCAATCGCTCTGCCCGACACCTCTGATTCAGGGTGAAGAACAGGGAAAACATGGGGAAGATCAGTGCCCTCATGCTTTTCAAAATCCATAAGCTGAAAGTCAATTCCCTTTTCTTTGAGAAGCTCAGCACCCTTTCTCGTCTGTGACCTTGCAAGAATGTCACCTGAGGATGTGAGAAGGAACACGGGCGGAACCTTTCCCAAGGGGAGGAGTCTGTCCATATTGACATATGCTCCCCACTTTTCATTTTTGTAATTTTTGCCAAGCATTATACGGGTATACAAGCTCATAACGGTGCCGTCGTCCATGAAAAGCATGGGAGAAGTGAGTCCCACGGCATTGAAGCGGATTCCTGCATCCTCCAATTCATAAATATTCCTGAGCTCACTGCTTGACGAAAGCATGGCAGTGAAAAATGAAAGCATTCCGCCTGCCGAGTCACCTGTGAGGCAGATGTTGTTTTCATCACAGGGAAAATCCGAAAGATGTGCCTTTATCCATTTAAGAGCCTGAGAAATATCCCAAAGCTGATCCTTCACAATAACCTCAGGGTATAAGCGGTAGCTCATGTTGAAAACGACATATCCTTTTTTGGCAAGGGTGAGGCAATAAATTTTGTTAAGCTCCTTATCGCCGTACATCCAACCGCCGCCATGGATATCAATGATAACCGGCAGCTTATCCGTTGTTCCCTCAGGATAATAAACATCAAGCTTGTGGTAAATATGACCGTCGGGGAGATATTCATGATTGTCTGATTCATAAACACCCTCGGGAGGTGTCAGAGTCGCAATTCTCTTATCGTCCTGATTTTTCGTGTTCTGCCAGAAGGCACCTAAAATTTTGTTGAGCATGGTTATCGCTCCTTTACGGGGATTTTTTCTTAATAAAAATATCCGTTAATAATGCTTGAGACGGCGAACATTTCATTCACCGTCAGGTAATTTCCGCTTGCTGCGCAAGTGAAATTTTACATCGGAGGCATTCCGCCGCCACTCTGAGCCATTGCCTGAGCAAACAAGCCGGGCTTCTTTTCCTTCTTGGGCTTATATGCGGGAGGGTTGAGAAGCTTCTTCTTAGCCTTTTTGCCTGAAGCGGAGGCAAGATATCTGTTAACCTCAATTACGGGAGGTGCCATTGTTTCACTCATATAGTCAACACAGTGTGAAAGAAGAATCTGGTCATTGTTGAGCTCACCGAGAATAGTGACCGCAATGAGGCCCTGAACGGCAGTTGTGCCGTCTTCGTAAATTTCGTTAAGGGTATGGAACAGCTTCTTCATGTTCTGAGGATTATTTTCCTTAATGGTGTCGATAATCTTCTTTGTGCCGTACTTTTCAAAGAATTCTTCACCGAAAAACTCACCGTATTTATTAAGGTTTTCCTTATACATGGGGCGAAGCTCAGGAAAAACAAGGCAGAGCTTGCTTGCAAGGGTGTTTGCATCGTAGAAGGAGCCGTTTTTAACAGCATTCTTTGAAACGGTCTGCGGGGCTTTCTGCTGAGGCTTTTTATAAACGGCAGGATTTTTTGTTCCGAACTTGGAGTGAAGTGTTTCCGCAATTTCGGAAACAACATACTTCACATCCTTTGCATCTGCATCCTCAGAAAGAAGTGAAGCAGAAAGTCTCTTGTTTGCATTTTCGGCATCATCACCTGCATAAAGGCCGAGAATACCGTTTGAATATTCCAGCTTCAGTGTACCCTTATCACCCTGATAAAAGGCTGCGATTTTTTCGCCGTCTTCAACAATGAAGCTGCCGTTCTCATTTTTATACTCTTCAAAGCCATACTTTGAAAGCTCGCCGTTAAGTGAGCTCAGTATACCCTTGAAGCTTTCATTCATGTTACTCATAGGATAAACTCCTTTTTGAAATTATTTTAAAGTTATACAGTATAGTAGTATATCACAAAAAACAGCCTTTGTCACCATAAAAGCAAAAAATATTTATATTTGCCCCGCTAAAAAGAGAAAATAATTCTCCCGGGTTAAAAAATTCAGTAAAATATTGACAAAGCGAGGCTTATGATTTATAATCATATTGTTAATATGTCTCATTTTAACCTATGAAACAAAATTTGAAACGGAGGAATATCCTATGAAAAAAGCATTATCAGTTCTTCTTTCTGTTCTTGTTATCTTCTCAATGGTAGGAGTTATGGCATTTGCAGCCGAAGAACCCGCAATCACAGTTCAGTTCAAGGATTGGGACGGCAAGGTAGTTAAGGAAATTCAGGTTGATTCAGGAACAATAATTACTCAGTACGCTCCCGAAAATCCCGAAAGAGCTGATACAGATGACACTGATTACACCTTTGCAGGTTGGAGAGGTGAAGACGGTGAGCTTTATCACAAGTCAACCTTCCCCACACCCGTGCTCGCTGAAGGTGAAACAACAAAAACTGTTGTTTACACCGCTGAGTACACTGAAAAGGATACATCAGGCTACCAGTCATTCTGGAACTTCATCGAATCAATTTTCGAAAGAATCAACATGCTCTTTGAATACTTCGCAGAAGTATTTAATTGGTAATAAGACATAACATAAAATCCACCCGTTGTTAGCCGAGTGTTCGTAAGGACACTCGGCAGTTTTATTCGCCATACGGCGAGTGATATTGCTTTGCAGTTTTATTGTGCTTTGCACAGTGTTATTGTCCTGCGGACAGCTTTTGCGAATAAAATAAAACTGAAGCCGCAA
>JAFUQS010000059.1 GCA_017472225.1 Clostridia bacterium
AGGATTAGATAATTATGGCTATTAAACCAAAATCAAAAGCACCACCCCGTGAGATTGAAGAAAACAATCCCACAAAAGAAACCTTATACGACAAAGTACAGAAAGCCCGCGCAGAATATGTGCGGGCTAATAAAATACCCATTGAGTATTTGAGACCTTTTGTAAATCATCCTTACAAGGTGATTGACAATGAGGAAATGCAAAACCTTGTTGACAGTATCAATGAGCGAGGTATTCTTACGCCTCTTACTGTACGCAAAATATCCGGCACGGAATATGAAATCATTTCAGGCCACCGAAGATTTTATGCTGCAAAGAAGTTAGGTTTTGAATTGATACCTGCATTCATTTATGAACTCACCTATGAAGAAGCTGTTATTGCAATGGTAGATGCTAATTTACAGAGGGAGCATATATTACCAAGTGAGAAAGCAAAAGCTTATAAAATGAAACTTGATGCAATTAAAAGTCAGGGTGAAAGGACAGATTTAACTTCCCGACAAGTTGTCGGGAAGTTAGAGAGTGCTGAACTAGTTTCAGAAAAAGACAGTGGAAGACAGGTACAAAGATATATTCGTCTGACTAATCTTATCCCCGAACTCCTTGACCTCGTTGATGAAGGTAAGATTGCACTCACACCTGCAGTAGAGCTCTCTTATCTGAATGAGGTGGAACAGGCTGATTTGGTTGAAGAAATCAACATTTGTGACGCTACACCTAATTTATCTCAGGCACAGAGGCTTCGTGCAATCAGCAGAGACGAAGGCCTTACACCTGAGCATATAGGTGAAATATTGGCAGAAGAAAAGGCAAATCAGAAGCCTATGATAAAGATGTCTACAGAAAGGATACAGAAAATTGCTCCGAAAATCAAAGAAAAAGATTTAGAAGACTTCATATTGAAATCTTGCGAGTATTACTACAGACATCTGATGCGAAGTCGTGACAGAGATGTGAGGTGATAAATTTGAAAAAAATTACAATTATACCCTCGCTTGTTTCAAGAAAAGGCAAAGGTAGAATAAAACCAGATATTCCCGTTGATTTTATGGAGTATGCAATTCCTGAATCTGACGAAATAAAGCAAACGGAAGAATTTCATATTGTACCTGACGAAATTAAAGTTTCCGAAGAGATACACGGTATTGTTTATGATGTAACAGGTGTATTTGACGGTAAGCTAAATAAATCCTTGTTACAGCAGTTTAAGGAAATTATATTGGCGGAACAGCTCGCATAAAACCACACATTAGTTAAAAGGCAGTCGGGCATTGTATAATGGAAACACCTGATGCAATGCTCGGCTTCCGGAAAGGAGTTTTAAATTATGGCAAAGAAAGCCGAGAAAAATATAAATGAGAAAATAACAGCATTATACTGTCGCTTATCGGTTGATGATATAAGAGATAAAGACAAAGAAAAGGATAAATATTCCGAATCAAACAGTATCACAAACCAAAAGAGAATTCTTTCTGACTATGCCAAAAAGCACGGATACAAGAATACAATGTTCTTTGTTGATGACGGCATCTCAGGCACAACCTTCGACCGACCTGACTTTCAGCGTATGGAGCGTATGATAGAGGCAGGTGAAATTGGTACTGTAATTGTAAAAGACTTGTCCCGTTTTGGTCGTGAGCATATATTGTTTGACCACTATACTCAGGTGCTTTATCCGTCTTTAGGTGTGAACTTTATATCCATTCAGGAAAATGTTGAAACAATAAGCGGCAAGGGAACGGAAATGATGCCTTTTCACAACTTGTTTAACGAGTGGTATGCATCTCAGACAAGCAAGAAAGTGCGTCAGGTTTGGAAATCCAAGTCAGATAACGGAGAAAGAGTTTCGCCAACAGTTGCTTTTGGTTATAAAAAGGATAAAGAAAATCCTAAACAGTGGGTAATTGATGAACCTGCCGCCGAAGTTGTCAGATATATTTATCAGTTGGCTCTTGAAGGTTTAGGCGTTACAAAAATCGCACGCAGACTTGAGCGTGAAGAAATCTTGACTCCAACTGCATATTACAGTGCAATAGGGAGAAAGACGAGAAATCCGATTACCACTTCATACCGTTGGTCTGAAAACAGTATTGAAAAAATACTCAACAATTTACAGTATACCGGTTGTACAGTTAATTTCAAATCAAGTACAGTCAGTTACAAGGTTCACAAAAGAGTATCTTTTTCAGAAGATGATTGGGTTGTTAT
>JAFUQS010000060.1 GCA_017472225.1 Clostridia bacterium
AGGTGCTTTACGCCTACGTTCTCGGAGACGCTGTTTCCGCCCCAAGAGCCGCATCCAAGTGTAAGGGATGGAGCAAGCTTGAAGTTGTAAAGGTCACCAATACCGCCATGTGATGAAGGTGTATTAACAAGGATGCGACAGGTCTTCATTCTTGCAGCAAATTCATTGATTTTTTCTGATTCTGTTACTTCATTAAGGTACACAGAGGATGTATGACCGTAACCACCATCAGCAACAAGCTGGTCTGCTTTATCAAGTGCATCTGCAAAAGATGTTGCTTTGTACATTGCCAAAACGGGAGAAAGCTTTTCGTGTGCAAATTCTTCGCTGATGTCAACGCTTTCAACTTCACCGATAAGAATCTTTGTACCTTCCGGAACTGTTACGCCTGAAAGCTCTGCAATTTTTGCTGCAGGCTGACCAACGATTTTTGCATTAAGGGCACCGTTGATAATGATTGTCTTTCTTACCTTTTCTGTTTCTGCAGGATCAAGGAAGTAGCAACCGCGTGTTGCAAACTCAGACTTCACTGCATCGTAAATGCTCTCAAGAACGATAACTGACTGCTCTGAAGCACATATCATACCATTATCGAAAGTCTTTGAGTGAATGATTGAGTTGACTGCAAGAAGGATATCGGCACTGTCATCGATGATTGCAGGTGTGTTACCTGCACCAACGCCGAGAGCGGGCTTACCGCTTGAATAAGCAGCCTTAACCATACCGGGGCCGCCTGTTGCAAGGATAATATCTGCTTCCTTCATAACTGTGTTTGTCATTTCAAGTGAAGGAACATCAATCCAATCAATAATTCCTTCGGGAGCACCTGCAGCCACTGCTGCCTCAAGAACGAGCTTTGCTGCAGCGATTGTGCAACCCTTTGCTCTGGGGTGAGGAGAAATGATAATAGCATTACGTGTCTTAAGAGCAATTAAGCACTTGAAGATTGCTGTTGATGTGGGGTTAGTTGTAGGACTGACTGCTGCAACAACACCGATAGGCTCTGCAACCTTTTTGATGCCGAATGCCTTGTCTTCTTCGATAATGCCACAGGTTTTTGTTTACTTGTATGCATTGTAAATGTATTCAGCAGCATAGTTGTTTTTGATAACCTTATCTTCAACTATACCCATTCCTGTTTCTTCTACTGCCAACTTAGCAAGTGAGATTCTTGCCTTGTTTGCTGCAGATGCTGCGGCAAGGAAAATTTTATCAACCTGCTCCTGAGTGTAGGTTGCGAACTTCTTCTGAGCTTCTCTTGTTTTAGCGATAGCTTCCTGAAGCGTTTCAACGCTATCTACAATTGCGTAATTTTTAGTTTCCATTTGTATCCTCCTAAAAAATTATTTACTTAAACTTATTAATCTGATTATTCAAATACGCTAATGAAAGCGCCAGATTTTCATTTTCAAGAATTACCCCGTCAGGTACATTCAACTTGCAAGGAGCAAAATTCAGAATTGCCACAATTCCGCATTGCACCATTTTGTCACATACTGCCTGAGCTGAACCTGAACCGACTGTGATGATACCGAGCTGTACATTGTTATCTTTGCAAAAATCATCAAACTCATTTATAGGTTTAACTTTGATTTTTCCGGTTATGCTTATTTCCTTGTCGTTGCTATCAAAGGCTGCTGCGATTTTAATACCGAATTTCTCAAATTCATCATAATCAAGAAGCGCTTTACCAAGCTTTCCTGCACCTACTAAAACTGCAAGCGTGTAGTTGTTACATCCAAGACTGTTTTCGAGATTTTCAACAAGCTCTGATGTCAAATAACCAAGCCTCGGTTTTCCTGTACCGCTGATTGCCGCCAGATCCTTTCTTACCTGAACTTCACCAAGTGAAAGTTTTCGTGCTATGGTTGTTGCGGATAGGTATTCATATCGCTCTTGCGGTAATTCTTTAAGCAACTCTAAATATATCGGTATTCTGCTGAGTGTTGCTTTTGAAATACCGTTTTTACACATAAGAAAACCTCCTCGTTTGACATCGTTAATATTTTAACAACACATTCGTATTTTGGGAATTCTTA
>JAFUQS010000006.1 GCA_017472225.1 Clostridia bacterium
ACGATAAGTGTCTGACCGTATTTTTTGTTAGAGAGTTTAAGAAGTTCAACGATTTCGTGGCTGTTTTTCGAGTCAAGGTTACCCGTCGGCTCGTCGGCAAGCATAACGGCAGGATTGTTGATAAGTGCTCTGCCGATAGAAACTCTCTGTTGCTGACCGCCTGAAAGCTCATTGGGAAGATGCTTTTCTCTTCCGGTAAGAGAAAGAAGGTCAATAAGCTCACGAAGGTAATTTTTGTCCACCTTTTTGCCGTCCATAAGCACGGGCAAAGAAATGTTTTCCGTTACATTGAGAACAGGGATGAGGTTATAAAACTGATAAATAAGACCTACCTGCCTGCGACGGAATATGGCGAGCTGGTCTTCGTTTTGTGCGTAAACATCCTGCCCGTCAAGGTAAACCTTGCCACTTGTGGGCTTATCAACACCGCCGAGAATATGCAGAAGTGTACTTTTTCCCGAGCCTGACGGACCGATGATAGCCACAAACTGACCTTTCGGTACGCTGAAGCTTACATTATCGAGAGCTTTAACCTGATTTTCACCCTCACCGTAAATTTTTGAAAGGTTTTCAATTTTTAAAATATCCATATTGAATTGCTCCTTTTCTTTTTGTTGTAGCTTCATTTTACCAATCAAAAATTACACTTCGGTGACTCTATTATTACAAAAACGTCACACAATCTGCTTGTAAAATCTTATTGTAAATTTCGCACCGCCGTGCTGACCGTTTTCGGCTTTTATTGTTCCGTTGTGACCCGAAATAATCATATTTGCGAGGTTTAGACCGACTCCGAAGCTTTCTTTTGATGAATTTTCACCCTTATAAAAGCGTTCAAAAATATGAGGCAGGTCGTTTTCGTTTATGCCGATACCAGTATCGGTGATGACGATTTCTGTGAAAATCGGAGAGTCTTCTGCACTGACGGTTATCTCTCCATTTTCGGGAGTGTGCTCCGTGCAGTTTTTCAATATGTTTCCAAAAGCCTCAAGGCACCAAGAGGAGTCACAGTCAAGATAAATATTATCCGTGTTTATGTTAAGTTTCTGATTTTTAATATCCATCGGAACGAGCAGAGGCTCTGCAGATTTTTTAATAAGAGATGTGAGGTCTGTGGGTTTCTTTTCAAACTGTACTGTTCCTGCATCAAGCTTTGAAATTTTCAGAAGAACAGAAACAAGATATTCTGTTTTTGTGATAAGCGAAGACAGCTCTCTTAAAAGCTCGTCTCTTCTTTCCGACGAAATGTCGGGAGACTCTATAAGCGACAAAATAAGGTTTATGCTTGTAAGCGGCGTCCTTAACTGATGAGAAATATCGGCAATGGAATCGGCAAGAAAGGTGCGTTCTTTTTCAAGAATATCCTTTTGGTCACGAAGGCGCACAAGCATTTTCTGCACCTCGCTTTCAAGTATCGAAAGCTCACCTTCGCCGTAGGACTTGATATTTATTTGCTCGTTACCGTGAAGAATTTTATCAATACTTTCTTCGAGTGCGTTGATTCTTTTATAACGCTTTCTTGTGAAAACAATAAAGCCGATTATCAAAAATGCACTGACGGCGAAAACACAAACAGCCGTAGTGACCGAGTAAAAAGCCGTGATAAAGCATAATAACAGTGAGGGTATCACTGTTATTGCCAGGAATTTTCTGATTTCGGGATTGTTGGAAAATTTCATTTTATTCACCTAACTTATATCCTAAACCTCTGACCGTGAGAATGATTTCAGGGTTTTGAATATCGTCTTCAATTTTTTCTCGGAGTCTTTTTATATACACAGTCAAAGTGTTGTCGTTGACAAAGTCACCTGCGATATCCCATATCTCCGAAAGAAGCTTGTTTCTTGTGAGCGTAATACCGGGATTATTAAGAAAAACAAGAAATAGTCTGTACTCCAAGGCTGAAAGAAAAACATCTTTGCCATTTTTAGTGACAATTCCTTTATCCATATCAACACTTACATTGCCGAGAGTGAGCATACTTTGGCTTTTACCTGTTCTGCGAAGAACAGATTTTATGCGGGATATAAGCTCTCTCGGACGATAGGGCTTTTCAATATAATCATCAGCACCTATATCGAGGCCTGTAACAACACTGAACTCATCCGCTGAAGCAGTAAGGAAAATTACAGGACAATCGGTTACACTTTTGATTCTGTTGCAAAGAGAAAAACCGTTCCCGTCAGGCAGAAGTACATCTAATAAAACAAGGTCGAACTGTGCGGTTTCAATTTTAGTCTCTGCTTCTTTACAGCTCAGTGCACTATCAGTTTCAAAGCCTTCCTGACGAAGAAGCTCACTTAAATTTTTGACGATGGTAACATCATCTTCTATGATAAGTATTTTAATCACAATATCACTCTTTTCGGTGGTTATATAATAATTATATATAAGTGATAAAGCACAAAAATATGTTGGCAGTGATTTTGCACATTTGACAAATGCCGATGATAAAAATACAATGAATGCAGAATATATATGTTTGACTGCCGGGAAGGAGGACTAATGCAGTCTGATGCAAACATCGGAATTACTGCTATCTACTGCCGATTATCGAGAGATGACGGTACGGAAACAGAGAGTAATTCAATCGGCAACCAAAAGAAAATGCTGACACAAAAGGCAAAGGAATTAGGTTTATCAACTACCAAGTATTATGTTGATGACGGTTATACAGTCACGAACTTCAACAGACCTGCTTTTCAGGAGCTTCTTGATGATATTGAAATGGGATATATCTCCGTTGTTATTGTCAAAGACCTTTCCCGATTAGGAC
>JAFUQS010000061.1 GCA_017472225.1 Clostridia bacterium
CTGCCGTAAAGCAGGAGCAAGCGGCAAAGGAGCTCAGGCGACACTTAAACAAAGACAAGAAAAGACTTACAGAGCTTGATTTTCTTTACAAAAAGCTCTATGAATCCTATGCGGTAGGTAAAATACCCGAAGACAAGTTTGAGTTTCTCTCCGGTGAATATCTTGCCGAACAGACAGAACTACAGAACAGTATAGCAGAAAATGAAGTCGAAATTTGTAAATATGAGGATGATACTGCCCGTGTCGGTCAGTTTCTTGAGCTTGCAGAGAAATATACAGACTTCACCGAGCTTACTACACCTATGATAAATGAATTCATAGATAAAATACTTGTTCACTCTGCTGACAGAAATAACGGACCGAGAACACAAGAGGTTGAAATATATCTTAAGTTTATCGGTCAGTTTGAAATTCCTCAAAGAGAGCCTACCGAAGAAGAGCTTGAACAGATGAGAATCAAGAAATATTGGCAGGACAGATATTGGAAGCACAGAGATTACGAGCTTAATCGCAGAAAAAAGCAGAAAGAAAAGGCAAAAGCTGAAAAAATTTCTGATTTTTCTCCCAAAATGCAAGAAAATGTGGTACAATAACCGCAGAAAGGATGAAGTTATGGACAGATATACAAGAGCTGTTGCATTATGGCAACGAAAAAATATATCAACTGATGCCGAGCTTGCAGAGGCACTTAACGGTCACAGTATTGCTTTTGCATACAACTCAGGCAAGATTGAAAACAACAAGGTCACCTACAATGATACAAGAGAAATCTTTGAGCATGACGGTGTAACCTCATATACGGGTGATTTGCGTACACTCTTTGAAATACGCAACTCAAAGGAAGCTAACGAATATTTTCTCTCCTCATTCAATCAGAAGCTCCCCATAACGGAAGAGCTGATTAAAGAATTCCAGAGGCTTCTCACACAGAACACCTATGACACCCGCCGTTATCAGTTAGGTGAGCGTCCCGGTGAATACAAAAAGCACGACTTTGTAACAGGCCGTGAGGAGATAGGTGCACTGCCCGAGGATGTCAAAGAAGAGATTGATGAGCTTTTAGAAGAAATTCAGGATATACCTGAGGACATTGTTCTTAAAGCAGCGGCATATTTCCACGCAAAATTTGAAAACATTCATCCCTTTGCCGACGGCAACGGCAGAACAGGCAGACTGGTTATGAACTATCTGCTTGTACTCAATTCTCATCCGCCCATCGTTATTCACGAAGAGGACAGAAAATCATATTATGATGCTCTTGAAGCCTGGGACAGAGAACAGGATATTGTTCCTATGTGTACCTTCCTTAAGGAGCAGACAGTCAAGACCTGGGCAAAGCAAATAGAGAGAGCCGAAAGAAAAAGAAGCGACCTTGACCGCTGAATTATACTAACTTTAAGCAGTCCGTACAACACGGGCTGCTTTTTCTATGTCAAAAAATCTATTATGAAAGGAATTATTAAAAATGAAAACTTTTAACGAAATCAAAATCATCGGTGTTGACCACGGTTATGGCAACATCAAAACTGCAAACCACTGTTTCAGAACAGGCATTACGGCTTACGATTCAGAGCCCCTTTTCACAAAGGATATGCTTGTTTACGGCGGTAAGTTCTATCTTATCGGTGAGGGACACAAGGAGTTCCTTCCCGACAAAATCAAAGACGAGGACTATTACGCCCTCACACTTGTAGCTATTGCAAAGGAGTTAAGTGCAGAAAACTTGACAGAAGCTACAGTTCACATTGCGGCTGGTCTGCCTCTCACTTGGACAGCAGGTCAGAAAGAGAGCTTCAAAGCATATCTGACAAAGAATGAGGAAGTCAATTTCACTTGGCAGCATGCCGAGTACAAAATCAAAATAGCAGGTGCAAGTATCTATCCACAGGGATATGCGGCGGTTTCGCAGTTTGCAACAAAAATGGATGGTGTGAATCTTGTCGCTGACATTGGCAACGGCACCATGAATGTTCTCTATGTCATTAACGGCAGACCACAGTCAAAGAGAATGTACACGGAAAAGTTTGGTACTCATTTCTGTACTGTTGATATC
>JAFUQS010000062.1 GCA_017472225.1 Clostridia bacterium
AAGTTTATGCAGATGGAAACTCTTACACCTGCACTCTTGAATGAGCTGATTGAGAAAATTGAAGTTCATTCTATTGAAGGTAAGGGTAAAAACAAAACACAGAGGATTGTTATTCACTATCGCTTTATCGGGGTTATTGAGAATCCTGTTAAAGAGGAAAATATAGTCCTTGAAGCAAGGCAAGGTGTTGCTGTGGAATACCTCACGGCATAACAAAAAAAAGAGCAGGTCAAAACCTGCTCGATACATAACAATATTAACTATGAGGAAATGTAAAAAAAGAAAAGTGAGTATTCACTTGTGTAATGAATACTCACTATGGTCCGAGTGACAGGACTTGAACCTGCGGCCTCTTGACCCCCAGTCAAGCGCGCTACCAAGCTGCGCCACACCCGGATATGTTTTTGACGACTTTGTTATTATATACATTATGCAGGAAAATGTCAAGCCTTTTTTTCAAAAAGTTTAAAAAATCTTTTTTATGCTGTTTTTTTCGTTTTATTTCTTATTCTGTAGTTTTCACCCAACAGTAAAAGTACACTCATAATCATTATTCCTACACAAACGGGTGCAGAAATATCTGTGTTTATTCGTTCAGGCAGGCTACCCATGCTTATGGTCTGTACTGTTATAGGAAAGAGCTTCAGAAGAAGCATCGTTATCACAACAGCAAGGCTGCCATTGATTATTCTTGCTGACAAAAAATACTTAATCGGAAGCTTAACTTTTGTGATTGCCGGCATAATCTGTAAATGTGCACATATACCGCTGAAACCGATTATTCCAGCTAAAACAGGCACAGGTTGACTTTGTGCCGCATATTCACAACCATTTGTAACTTCAAGTATACAATTTATAAAGGTTTTTGTACCTTCATTAAGCGGTAACAGTGCAATCATTTCACTTATACAGGAAAAAAGAATCACCCACGCACAAACATTAAGCATTCCCCTGCCGCTTTCTGTTACCGACGACACAATAGCATCCTTGATACTTATTTTGGTACAAGCCGTATTTTTTGAAATTTTATATTCAAAATCGTCATCCGAATAAATAAACCTCGTTAAAAAACCAACTGAAAGAGAAGAAATGACAAGTGCCGTAAAAACAAGAACACCTATTTGTGCTGAACCTGTTAAATAATGTCCAACAGTAGTTATTACAAACGCAGGACCGGGATTCATACAGAACATGATAAGTCTTTGACCCTGACGCTTTGTTATATATCCCTTGTCGTACATTTCTGCAGTCATTTTGCCGCCTATGGGCAATCCACCCACCATAGATAAAACTATCATACTTCCGCAAACTCCGGGCAACCGGAAAATTTTTTCGGTTATATATGAAAAAATCCATTTACTTTTTTCACAAAGCCCACTTGAAATTACAAATGAAGAAAGAAACATAAAAGGATACATTGAAGGAAAAAGTGTATAGAGACACAATTCAATCCCTTTGCTGATTCCGTTGCCTGCATTTTCAGGAAAACGAAGAAGCATAAAAGCAAAAACAAAAACTACGCCGGTAGTTATGACATAAGTAAAAATATAAAATGATTTTTCGGTTATATGCGAACTCTTCATAAATATCACCCAATGAAAATATATTCTTCATTGATACTCATTAGTATTTTAAAGAGAACATAAACATAAAATATTTATGAGGTGTTTAATTATGGCAAAAGTAAAAAGTAAAAATAAAATAACAAAAACTGCAACTCAGATAATAAATCCCCCAACTGTAGACCTTATTTCAAATAAAGAAGCTCTGATAAACGGTTGCTGCGGTATCCTCGAATATGATACAGCTTCAGCAAAAATCAATTGCGGAAATATGATAATCGGCTTTTACGGCAATCAATTGAGCGTTCAGGCACTTTCAATTGAAGAAATAGTTGTGACAGGAGAAATTATTAAAATTGAATTTTCAAACTGCTGAAAAGAGGTTAGCTTATGAATCTGATTTACATATTGCGTTTCATTCGTGGTTATGTTATTTTTGAAATCAAGGGTGGCTTCATTGAAAGGTTTATAAATCTGTGTGCTGTTAACAGAATCCACATTTGGGATGTTGAAAAAAAAGAAAACTCTCTTTCGGCCGGTATTCTTATAAAAAATTTTAAAGCCCTTCGTCCGATATTGAAAAAATCAGGAAACAGAATAAAAATAAAAAGTAAATTCGGCATACCGTTTTTTCTTCATAAAAACAGAAAACGAATAGGACTGCTGTTTTCTGCTTTATTTTTTGTTGCTTTTTTTATAATAATGAATCAATTTGTCTGGACAATAGAGGTCGAAGGAACTGAAGCCGTAAGTCATGAAGAAATTATTGACATTACAGAAGAGTTAGGTCTCAAAGTCGGTTCATTTATCCCTCACTTAAAAACGAGCGAAATAAGCAGAAATGCCGTAAATTATTTTGATGAAAGACTTATGTGGATGGCGATAAATATAAAAGGAAGTAAAGCTGTAATTGAAGTGAGAGATTATATCGATGAACATGAAGACAAGCAATTCAAAGATCCGTGCAACCTTATTGCTGATTTTGATGGTACATTGCTTTCTGTTGAAGTATTTAACGGAGATCAGGAGGTATCTGAAGGAAATGCAGTAAAAAAAGGCGATTTGCTTATAAGCGGTGTAATAGAAAACAGAGACCTGTCATGCGTTTATTATGAAGCAAGAGGAAGAATAACTGCACTTCACAATGTAACCGACAGTTACGAATACTCATGCAACATGACTGAATTCCGTTCTTTTGCAGAAACAAAAAGCTTTTATACACTTAAAATATTAGGACTTGAAATTCCTTTATATTTTTCAAAAACAGATCATAGACCTACATTTCAATACGATAAATTTCTGTGCTTCAACGGACATAAACTGCCATTCGGTTTTGAAAAAGCAGTTTCAGCTACAGAAGGTGAAATTACAAAAGTCTCAACAGAATTACTTTTTGCTCTTGATAGCTATACCGCAGATTTCTATGAAAAATACAAAAATACAAATATTTTGTCTTGTGAAACTAATTTTAAAAAAAATGGTGACACTTTTAATATAACAAGTAATTTGAGTTGTATAGATTTTATGGGTGAACAAAGTCCGATATATGTAGAATTTTATGAAAATTAAATATTTTTTCAAGAAAACACTTCACTTTTTTGAAAATATGTGCTAAAATTTATTGAATATAGAATGGATAGTTTTTTCTATATCATCAAGTCAGCTGATAAACGAGGTGCAAATCTATTTTGGCAGAACAAACAATAAGCATTGAAAGAATGGAACATGCAGTTTCCCTTTTCGGCTCTTTTGACGAAAACATTAAGATTATTGAAAAAGAGTTTGAGGTTAATGTAATCACCCGTGGCAGTGATATTAAAATTCAGGGTGACGAAGAAAATATTGACAAAGCTAAAAGAGCGATTGCAAATCTCCTTCATGTTATAAATAAAGGTGAGCTGCTTAATGAACAAACCATAAGGTATGTTATCTCACTTGTGAAAGACGGCAACGACGATAAGCTTTCATCTATGGGCACTGATGTTATTTGCATCAGTGCTAAGGGTAAGCCTATAAAGGCAAAAACCTTGGGGCAGAAAAAATATATTGACGCTATCAAAAATAATACAATAGTAATTGGTGTGGGACCTGCAGGTACAGGTAAAACCTATCTTGCTGTTGCAATGGCAGTGAGTGCTTTCAGGGCAAAAGAGGTTAACAGAATCATTCTTACGAGACCGGCAGTTGAAGCCGGTGAAAAGCTTGGCTTTTTACCCGGTGACCTTCAACAGAAGGTTGACCCTTATCTCAGACCGCTTTACGATGCACTTTTCGATATGCTCGGACCTGAAAATTTTCAGAAATATCAGGAAAGAGGCAACATTGAGGTTGCTCCCCTGGCATATATGAGAGGCCGAACCCTTGACGACAGCTTCATTATCCTTGACGAAGCGCAGAACACAACACCTGAGCAAATGAAAATGTTTCTTACAAGACTCGGCTTCGGCTCAAAAATCGTTGTCACCGGTGACATTACACAGATAGACTTGCCCGACGGCAAACGCTCCGGTCTTGTTGAGGTTGTTAAGATTCTTAAAAATCTTGAGGACATTCAGACTGTAAAGTTTTCCGAAAAGGATGTTGTCAGACATAAATTGGTTCAGGATATTATAAAGGCATACGAAAAATATGAGGAGGTCAAAAAGAGAAAATGAAGGACAAAATCAAAGTAATCATTACAAATGACCAAAATGTAATTAAACTCCCCACAGGTGTCAGAATGTTAATAAGACGCTGCTGCAATGCAGTTCTGGTTACTGAGCAGTTCAAGGGCTCTGCAGAAATCAGCGTAACAATCGTTGATGACGAGCAGATTCATGCGCTTAACAAGCAGCACAGAAACATTGACAGATCTACTGATGTGCTATCCTTCCCACTTGGTGTTGATGGTGTTTATGATATTAACAATGATACCGGTGCTCAGATGCTTGGAGATATTGTTATTTCAATTGAACACGCTGTTAAGCAGTCTGACCTTTACGGACATTCACTTGACAGGGAAATCGCCTTCCTCACCGTACACTCAATGCTGCATCTTCTCGGTTATGACCATGAGCCCGGCGGACTTGAGCTTGTCCGTATGAGAGAAAAGGAAGAAGCCGTGCTCACTCAGCTCGGTCTTGTCAGAAGCGGAAGCTATTACACCATGGAGGAATAAGCGGATATTCGCTCAAAAACAATGGAACATTACTCTAAACTTTTCAAAAGCTTTTTCTATGCATTCAGAGGAATTTTATACACAATTAAAACCGAACGGAATATGAGAATACATATCACCTGTCTTGTTTATATGTTCTCTATACTTCTTCTGACAGATTGGTTTACACTCACAAGAGCTGAATGGGCAATTCTCGTAATTGCAAGCGGAAGCGTCATTGCAAGTGAAATTATCAATACGGCGATTGAAAATGCCGTTAACCTTGCTTCGGAAGAAAAAACTGAATACGGAAAAATAGCTAAGGATGCAGCCGCCGGTGCTGTTTTGATATTCGCAATTTTTGCCGTAATTACAGGTATAATTATTCTGTTTCAGCCCCCCGCTTTTAAGGCTATGTTTGAATATTTCTGCGGGAATATTCCCATGCTGATATTGTTTGCACTCAGCATTATCCCTGCCACCTTGTTCATATTTTTCGGTTTTCCACACAAGAAAAGGTAATTATCTTATGCACGATATGTTCAGAAGAACTCAGATGCTTTTAGGCAAAGCTGCCATGTTGAAATTAAATAATTCAAAAGTTGCCGTGTTTGGCATTGGCGGTGTCGGAGGATATGTTGTTGAAGCACTTTCCCGTTCAGGAGTCGGCAGAATCGACCTCATTGACAACGACTGCGTAAGCGAATCGAACATCAACCGTCAGATTATTGCAACAACAGAAACAATCGGCAAAATGAAAACTGAGGTTGCCAAAAGCCGTATTAAAGAAATAAACCCCGACACAGAAGTAAATTGCTTTAATATTTTCATTTTGCCTGAAAATATCGGCGAATTTGATTTCACTGTCTACGATTATGTCATTGACGCAATCGATACTGTATCGGGCAAAATTGCAATAATTGAAAGGTGCAATGCGCTGAATATTCCTGTTATTTCTTCAATGGGTACCGGTAATAAGCTTGACCCGACGATGTTTGAAATCAGTGATATTTACAAAACAAGCGTCTGTCCCCTCGCCCGTGTGATGAGAACAGAGCTGAGAAAACGAGGCATTAAAAAGCTTAAGGTTCTTTATTCAAAAGAAGCTCCCGTCAAATCCGAAAATCCGGAAATTGGTGAAAACGGAAAAGCTGTTCCCGGCAGCATTTCGTTTGTGCCATCGGTTGCAGGGCTGATTATCGGTGGAGAAGTTATTAAGGATATAATAAATAAGAGCAGTCTTTAAATAAGACTGCTCATTTGTTTTTTTCTGATTATTTAACTTCAATTCTCCAGCCGTAGGGATCTTCTCTCTTACCCCACTGGATACCTGTAAGCTCATCATAAAGCTTCTGAGTAAGCTCACCGATGCCGCCATCACCAATTGTCATAACATCGTCCATATAACGAAGCTTACCGACGGGTGAAACAACAGCTGCTGTGCCTGTTCCCCATACTTCTTCAAGGCTGCCATCCTTAGCAGCAGCAACAAGTTCTTCAACAGAAATGCGTCTTTCCTCAACCTCATAGCCCCAGCTTCTGCAAACATGAAGAATTGAGTTACGTGTGATACCGGGGAGAATACTGCCGTTGAGAGCAGGAGTAACAACCTTGCCGTTAATTTTGAACATAATGTTCATGGCACCGACTTCTTCAATGTACTTTCTTTCAACACCGTCAAGCCAGAGAACCTGTGAATAACCACTGTCATGAGCCTTTACCTGTGCAATAAGTGAAGCAGCATAGTTACCGCCTGTTTTTGCAAAGCCCATACCGCCCTTTACTGCACGGACATATTCATCTTCAATCCAGATACCTACCGGAGCAAGACCGCTTTCATAATAAGCACCTGAGGGTGAAAGAATTACAATGAAAAGATATGTCTTTGAAGGAGCAACACCAAGAAACTCATCGGTTGCAATCACAAAAGGACGAATGTAAAGTGATGTGCCTTCGTCTGAAGGTACCCAATCTCTGTCGATGTCAACAACAGCCTTAACTGCTTCAACAAACATTTCTTCGGGAATTTCAGGAATGCAAAGTCTTTCATTTGAAGCGTTGGCTCTCTTAGCATTCATGTCAGGACGGAAAAGATAAATCTTATCGTTTTCTCCTCTGTATGCTTTAAGACCCTCAAACATCTCCTGACCATAGTGGAAAACCATTGCACTGGGATCAAGAGAAATATTGCCATAGGGTACGATTCTTGCATCGTGCCAACCCTTGCCCTCTGTATAGTTCATCATGAACATATGGTCTGTGAAAATATGACCGAAGCCAAGCTTGTCGCCTTTTGCCGGCTTAGCCTTGGGAGCAGTTGTTTTTGTAATTTTAATATCCATTATAAACACCTCTTATTCAAAATCGTAGCCTGTTTTAAGGGCCTTTATGTTAATATCAATAAGATTTGCCTTTTTGGGAGGAACAACCTTCTGAACAGTTGCTTCGATTCCCTCAAAGTCCATTGTGTCACAAGCTTTCATAAGCTTACCCATAAGTATCATGTTAGCAAGTGTTGCAAAGCCTTCATCCTTAGCCATTTTTGTTGCGGGAACATAATAAGTTGTAACATCTTCCCTTTCAACCTTTTTACTGATAAGAGTTGAATCGACAATGATAATACCGCCTGATACAACATCATTTTCGTACTTTTCGAGAGAAGGAAGGTTCATTGCAACAAGAACATCGGGATTTGAAACGATCGGTGAACCAACCGGCTCATCACTGATGATTACACTGCAGTTAGCTGTGCCGCCACGCATTTCAGGACCGTATGAAGGAAGCCATGAAACCTGTTTTTCAGCGATAAGACCCTTATAAGCAAGAAGCTTACCTGCAAAAAGAACACCCTGACCGCCAAAACCGGCGATGAGAATCTGTGTAGTGCTCATTATTCTTCCTCCTTCTTTTCAGCATCTCTGTCCTTATATACACCGAGCGGATAATAAGGAATCATTTTTTCCTCAACCCATTCGAGAGCCTTGTCAGGTGTCATACCCCAGTTTGTGGGACAAGTGGAAATAACCTCAACAAGAGAGAAGCCTTTTTTATCAATCTGATTCTGGAAAGCTTTTTTAATCGCCTTCTTGGCATTTCTTACATTCTTAACATTATTAACGGCTACTCTTTCGATATAGCCTGCGCCGTCAAGCTGTGAAAGCATTTCAGAAACCTTAACAGGGAAACCGCAATGACTTGTATCTCTGCCGTAAGGTGATGTCTGAGTCACCTGTCCGGGAAGTGATGTGGGAGCCATCTGTCCGCCTGTCATACCGTAAATCGCATTATTAACAAAGATAATTGTAATGTTTTCATTTCTTGCAGCAGCGTGAACAGTTTCAGCGGTACCGATTGATGCAAGGTCGCCGTCACCCTGATATGTGAAAACAATGTGGTTATCAGGGTCTGAACGCTTAAGACCTGTTGCAACAGCGGGAGCACGACCATGAGCTGCTTCAACCATATCACAGGCGAAGTAATTATAAGCAAGAACCGAACAACCAACAGGTGCGACACCAATTGTTTTGCCTTCAATTCCAAGTTCGTCGATTACCTCAGCAACAAGGCGGTGAATAATACCGTGAGTACATCCCGGACAATAATGGAAAGGAACATCACAAAGTGATTTGGGTCTGTCAAAAACTACCATTATTTGTTACCTCCTTCATTTGCTTTTCTGATTGATTCAAGCACCTGTTCAGGTGAGGGAATCATGCCGCCGACTCTGTTACAAAGAGTTACGGGCTTTTTGGAGTGTGTATAAAGTCTGATATCTTCAATCATCTGACCCATTGAAAGCTCAACTGAAATAAAGCTTTTAACCTTATCGGCTGCTTCTTCAAAGGCTTTCTGCGGGAAAGGCCAGAGTGTGATGGGACGAATCATGCCAACCTTAATGCCTTCTTCACGAGCCTTAACAATTGCATTTTTTGCAACACGTGCGGCAATACCGAAAGCAGCAACACAGATTTCAGCGTCATCCATCATGTATTCTTCATACATAACTTCGTTTTCTTCAACTTTCTTATATCTTTCGTATCTTGCGAAATTAAGCTGTTCAAGCTCCTCGGGAACAAGTGAAAGTGAATTGATAATATTCTTCTTTCTTTCACACTTTGTGCCTGTTACAGCCCATGATTTATCATATGATTCAACAACTGCCTGTTCAAGTGAAACAGGCTCCATCATCTGACCCATTGTACCATCAGCAAGGATCATAGATGTCATTCTGTATTTCTCAGCAAGATCAAAGCCCTTGATTGTGAGACTTGCCATTTCCTGAACCGATGAGGGAGCAAGAACAATCATTCTGTAATCACCATGACCACAGCCCTTTGTTGCCTGGAAATAGTCTGACTGTGAAGGCTGGATACCACCGAGACCGGGGCCGCCTCTCTGAACATTGACAACAAGTGAAGGCAAATCACTGCCGGCAAGATATGAAAGTCCTTCAGCCTTGAGTGAAATTCCGGGGCTTGAAGACGATGTCATAACTCTTTTACCGGTTGAAGCAACACCATAAACCATGTTAATTGCTGCAACCTCACTTTCAGCCTGAAGGAAGCAACCGCCTATTTTGGGCATCTTCTTTGCCATATATGCGGCAATTTCAGTCTGAGGAGTGATGGGATAACCAAAGTAATGACGGCAACCTGCAAGAATAGCAGCTTCTGCAATAGCCTCATTACCTTTCATAAGTACTTTTTCAGCCATTTTTCCTAACCTCACTTTTCAACCTTAATGATACAATCGGGACACATTGTGGCGCAGAATGCACAGCCGATACACTTGCTTTCGTCTGTCATTTCTGCAGGTGAATGACCCTTTGCATTAATCTTGTCCTTTGCAATAATAAGAATATTCTTGGGACAGGCAGTAACACAAAGTCCACAGCCCTTGCACATATCTGTATTAAACGTAACCTTTGGCATAAACTTACCTCCAATTAAAAAATTTTACTTTGTAATGTCAATGGAAAAAGGTTTTCCGATTCTGTTTTCAATTCATCATACAGACTACTTTCAACGGTTGTGAAACAAAGAGGCAAGCCTGAGATTTGAGAAAGCTTTTCAGCCTCTTTTTTTGTTGAAAGAATATCATGCTTTGTTGTAATTTCGCCTAAGTTTGAATTGTTGATTATCCCCGTAAACCTCATACCTGAAGCAAATTCTATTTCACGAAGAATCGCAAAAGCTTCTTCGGCATTTCTCGTCAAAGGACGGAAAAAATTAGCAACAAAAAGCATTGCATAATTGTTTTCGTCGGTAAGAGAAGGAGCAAAGCGACCAAGAGCAACAGCACCGGCATCATCACCGCCGATATCCATAACAGCATGAATACTCTTATCATGGATAACACGGTACATACTCTGAGGCAGTGAGGGAATATCAAGATTGGTGTTTGCAAATTCCGAGCAAATCAAGTCAATCCCCTGTTTTTTCAGTTCATCTTCGCTATCCTTTGTTCTGAAATAAGGATTAACAATATCAAGGTCAGCAATTACAACGGGAAAGCCCTCTTTTTTCAGATGCATTGCGTAATTTACAGCAATATTTGTTTTACCGCTGCCGTAATGTCCGGCAAAAAGAGTAACCCGCTTTGTCAACATAATCCTTCCTCCATTTTTTCGTTCCTTTTATTATAGAACACTTATCTCGTTTTTTCAATAAAAATCATGAAACTTTCTGCAGAAATGACAAATTTTCTGCAGAAAGTTCTTTAATTAAAGCTTATTTCTCTGGATTTTACCACTGATTGTTTTGGGAAGCTCATCTCTGAACACAACAATTCTGGGATACTTATACGGAGCAGTGTTTTTCTTTACATAGTTCTGAATTTCCTTCTTAAGCTCTTCAGTAGGCTCTGTACCCTTAGTAAGGACAATACTTGCTTTAACTACCTGACCTCTGATTTCATCGGGAGCAGCAGAAACACCACATTCGAGAACATAAGGAAGCTCCATAATAACATTTTCAATTTCAAAGGGTCCGATACGATAGCCTGATGACTTGATAACATCGTCAATTCGGCTGACATACCAATAATAACCGTCTTCGTCGCATCAAGCAGTGTCACCTGTATGATACATACCGTCATGCCAGACTTCGGCAGTTCTTTCTTCATCACGGAAGTAGCCCTTGAAAAGACCACAGGGTACTTTTTTGTCTGTTCTGACAACAATTTCACCTGTTTCACCAACAGGACAGGGATTACCGTCAAGGTCAACAATATCGATATCATATCCGGGAACAGGCTTACCCATTGCACCCGGCTTCGGAGTTGTTCCGATAAGGTTTCCGATTGTAAGGGTGGTCTCAGTCTGTCCGAAGCCTTCCATAATCACAAGACCGGTTGATTTTTGGAACTGATAGAATACCTCGGGATTGAGCGCTTCACCGGCTGTTGTCGCATATCTGATTGATGAAAGATCATACTTTGAAAGATCTTCCTTAATAAGCATTCTGTACATTGTGGGAGGTGCACAGAAGGTTGTGATGTTGTACTTGGCAAACATCGGTAGGATCTCTGAAGCGTCAAATCTGTCAAAGTCATAAGTAAATACTGCACCTTCACTCATCCACTGACCGTAGAATTTACCCCACATTGCCTTACCCCAACCTGTGTCAGAAATTGTAAGATGAAGGTCTGTCGGCTGAACTGAGTGCCAATATTTTGCTGTTACAAAATGACCGAGGGCATATTTATATGAGTGAGTGGCAATCTTGGGATAACCTGTTGTGCCGGAGGTGAAGAACATAAGCATTTCATCATCACCGCAGGCTGTATCCTCTTCACGGTTGAAGATACTTCTGAAGAGCTTATACTCTTCATCAAAGCTGTGCCAGCCTTCTCTTGAGCCGTTGACAATAATTTTAAGGCTGAGTCCGTCATAGCTTTCACTTGCAAGGTCAACCTGATTTGCAGTTTCACCGTCTGAAGTACAAAGGATAGCCTTAACACCGGCAGCCTTGAAACGATACTCAAAATCGTGAACAACAAGCTGATTTGTTGCAGGGATAATAACAGCACCAAGCTTGTGGAGAGCAAGAGCAGTAATCCAGAACTGATAGTGACGCTTGAGAACGAGCATAACTCTGTCGCCCTTGGTGATACCGAGGCTCTTGAAGTAGTTTGCAGCTCTTGCAGACTCTTTCTTCATATCCTTGAATGTGAAACGTCTTTCTGTCTTGTCGTTTGAAATATGAAGCATTGCAAGCTTATCGGGGTACTTATCCGCAACAGCATCAACAACATCGAAAGCAAAGTTGAATTTATCTTCATCCTTGAAGCTGATATCCTTGAGAATGCCGTTTTCATCCTCAGTGGTTTCAACAAACTTTTCAACAACAAGATGGTGCTGTGTTTTTGCAGCAACCTGAGCTTCGTTGACGATCTCCTGAACAGGAGCCTCATCGCCTGCAATAACAACAGCGACGAATGTGCAGTCCTGACCGTCAACAGCAATCATGCCGTGAGGCGCAGAGCTCTTATAGTAGATACTGTCCCCTTCTTCAAGGATTTCTGTATGCTGACCAATCTGAACCTTAAGCTTACCGGAAAGCACATAGTCAAATTCCTGACCGCTGTGAGTTGTTGTGCTGATAGGCTTGTTCTGAAGCTCTTCCTTATATTCGTATTTTGCAAGATAAGGTTCAGCAAGCTTATTTCTGAAAAGAAGAGCAAGGTGATTGATTTCAATGCCTTCATCATCTTCCTTTGAAGTGATCTTACCCTGTCCCTTTCTTGTTACTGTATATGATGAAAGGTTACTGCTTCTGCCTTCAAGAAGGTCGGTTTTACCAATACCAAACACCTTTGCGCACTTATGGATAAAAGAGAAGGGAAAATCATCTGCACCGGCTTCATATGAAACATATTCTTCAAGGCTGATTTCAACCTTTTCAGCCATCTCCTCCTGAGTATAGCCGGCAATTTCTCGCATTTCCTTAATTCGGAAAGCCACCTCTTTAAGTTCGTTGTTCATTTTGTTGAGTTCCATTTTACTTACGCCTCCTGACAAAAGAAAATTTTTAAACAAAAAACTCGTCTCAAAGAATAACTTTGAGACGAGCAATAAACTAATGTTATACCCGCGGTACCACTCAAATTGCGATTCAAAATCGCCACCTCAAGCTCCAACAAGCCCTATGCATTAACGCAGCAATCACGAAAGGTATCTACTTATCAAAGATGTTCGGACCTTCAGCTCAGAAGTGATAGGAAAATGAAGGGTTGTTTATCGGCTTTCCAGCACCGCCGACTCTCTGTAAAACGCTGACTTCTTCCGTCTTCGTCATAGCTTTTAATATTTAATTTGATGACATTTTAGCACTTTAAGAAATTAAAGTCAATAGATTTTTCTCAATTTTTTCAGATTTTTTCAATTGAAAACAGCTTCATAGCATTTTTATAAAGGATTTTCTCCTCCTCTTCCTGTGTAAGCTTCATGGATTTGAAGGCTTTGTATTCTTCTTCATGGCTCCACATAGGAAAATCAGTTCCGAAAACAACCTTATCTGCGCCGTAAAGTCTGATGAGCTCTCTTACCTCACAGGGCGGAAGCCAATTAAAGGTTGAGCAGCAGTCAACATAAAAGTTTTCATAGTCATGCAGCTTTTCAGCCGCCTCTTTCCAGCAGGACCAACCGCCGAAATGAGCACCGATAACAGTAAGATTTTTATGCTTTTCCAAAACATTTTTCACTCTGTCCGGATTTGAAAAATCATACCTGATATCTCCCGTATGAAGAAGCACGGGAAAAACACCCTCGCACAAACTGTATATTCTGTCGCACTTAGGGTCATCAATGCAGAATTTTTGAAAATCAGCATGTAATTTGATGCCCTTGAGACCAAGCTCTTTTATTTTTTCAATGTCTTTTTCAATCTCATAGGAATCAGGGTGCAGCGTGCCAAGACCGGTCAAAAGTCCGTTTGATTTTTTCACGGTGTCAGCAATGAAGGTGTTTATGGAGTTCACCTGATGAGGAGTTGTTGCAACTGAAAAGACCACATAATGCTTAACTCCGATTTTATTACCGCTTTCTATAAGTGAAGAATATCTTCCGTCATGGTACATTGCCAAATCATAAAAATCTGCAATCCCCCGCACTGCCCTATCTGCAATTTTATCAGGATAAATATGGCAGTGACAGTCAATTATCGGATAATTCATAAATGTTCATCTCTTTAATTTAAATTGAATTTTTTCAGGTGCACCGAAAAATCGGAGCACCTGAAAATTTTTTATGCAGTTTCAACTGAATTTGCTTTCTGAAGGCCGTATTTTTCAATAGCCTCTTCACGCATTTTATATTTAAGAATTTTACCGGCAACATTCATCGGGAAGGAATCAACGAAATCAACATATCTGGGAACCTTATGCTTAGCCATATGATCTCTTACATACTGCTTCATTTCATCCCCGGTCATGCTTTCGCCTTCCTTAAGAATAATGCAAGCAGCAATTTCCTCACCATACTGCTCATCGGGTACACCGATAACCTGAACGTCGCTTACCTTCGGATGTGTATAGATGAATTCTTCGATTTCCTTCGGGTAAATATTTTCACCACCACGGATAATCATATCCTTGAGTCTGCCTGTAATACGGTAGTTACCGTCCTCTGTTTTGCAGGCAAGGTCACCTGTATGAAGCCAACCTTCCTTATCAATTGCGGAAGCTGTTGCCTTGGGCATTTTGTAATAGCCCTTCATAACATTATATCCTCGTGCAACGAATTCGCCCGTTACACCAACAGGAAGGTCCTCACCTGTTTCAGGATCAACTATTTTACATTCAATTTCGGGAAGTGCCCTGCCAACAGTACTTACTCTGACCTCGAGGGAATCATCGGTTGAACTCATGGTACAGCCGGGAGAAGCCTCTGTCTGACCGTAAACAATCGTGATTTCATCCATGTGCATCTTGTCAACAACATCCTTCATAACTGAAATCGGACAAGGTGAACCAGCCATAATACCTGTTCTCATGTGTGAGAAGTCAGTTTTCGGGAAATCCGGATGCTCAAGCATTGCAATGAACATGGTGGGAACACCGTGGAAGGCAGTAATCTTCTCCTGATTGATACAAGCAAGAGACGGCTTCGGTGTGAAATACGGAAGCGGATAAAGTGTTACACCATGAGTCATTGAAGCGGTCATTGCAAGAACCATACCGAAGCAATGGAACATAGGCACCTGAATCATCATTCTGTCAGCAGTGGAAAGGTCCATTCTGTCACCAATGCACTTGCCGTTATTAACAACATTGTAGTGAGTGAGCATAACACCCTTGGGGAAGCCTGTTGTTCCCGATGTATACTGCATATTACAAACATCGTTCGGGTCAACATTGGCAGCAATTCTGTATACCTCTTCAACGGGAACATTTTCGCTTCTTTCAATCGCTTCTTCCCATGTAAGGCAGCCTTTTTTCTTGAAACCGACCGTAATAACATTTCTGAGGAACGGAAGACGGCGACAATGGAGAGGCTGTCCCGCTTTTGTTGTTTCAAGCTCAGGACAAAGCTCTCCGATAATATCGGCATAATGTGAATCACGATAGCCTTCAACAAGAATAAGGGTGTGAGTATCAGATTGTCTGAGGAGATATTCAAGCTCATGAATTTTATAAGCTGTGTTAACAGTTACAAGAACAGCACCGATTTTTGTTGCAGCCCAGAAGGCAATATACCATTGCGGAATATTCGTTGCCCATACTGCAACATGACTGCCCGGCTTCACACCAAGAGCAAGAAAAGCACGGCAACATTCGTCAACATCATCACGGAACTGGGCGTATGTTCTTGTGTAATCAAGTGTTGTATATTTAAAAGCATACTGGTCAGGGAATTCCTCAACCATCTTATCAAGCACCTGAGAGAAGGTCTTTTCAATAAGAGCTTCTTTTTTCCAGACATAATTACCTGTGCCTCTGTTGTTGGTGTAAAGATGGCTCTTTTTTCTTGATGGAGCCTGAAACTTTTGCATGAACTGAACAAAATGCGCAAAAATAACATCAATTTCGGTGAGATCAGGCATCCAATCAGGATTCCATTCAAGAGAAATAAAGCCACTGTAATTTATAGATGAAAGTGCATTGATTACAATGTCAACCGGCACCTCACCTTCACCGATAAGGCAATACTCACGCTCACCGTCAATTACTGCTGAGTCCTTAAGATGAACATGCTTGATGTAAGCACCAAGATTTGTGATAGTAGCCTCAGTATCCTCCTGTTGTTCACAGAATGTATGATAAACATCCCAAAGTGCCGCAATTGAATCACTTGCGAACTCCATAAGAACATCACGCAATGCAGCTGTGTCAGCAAACATACCGCAGGTTTCAATAAGAATTGTTACATTCTTTTCAGCAGCATAAGAAACAATTTCAGAAAGACAAGCAACTACATTCTCTCTTGCATTTTCATCGTTGCCCGAAGCGTAAACTCTTACATAAGGAACACGTATTCCTGCTGCAAAATCAATGTTACGGATAATATACTTTGCATTTTCTTCAACGCTCTTTGAGGAAATATCTGTACTGATATCAACACAAGGCACAGTAATTCCGGCATCGTTAAGCTTACGCATTGTTGCGGCTGAATTATATTTGTGGAAGGGACCGTTTTTGTAGGAAAGCTCAGAATCCAGAACATTATGAAGTTCTATACCCTTATAGCCGATTTCTTCTGCAAGAGCTGTGAAATCCTGCCATGAATATTCCTTCCAACCGTTAATTGAAAAAGAAAGCTTCATCATAATTTACGCCTCCTCATATACGATTTTATTGATTGCATTAAGATATGCACGGATACTTGCACCAATAATGTCGGTTGAAATACCCTTGCCGGAATAAAGCTTACCGTTATTACGAAGCTTTACAAGTGCAGAGCCCATAGCCTCCTGACCTTCTGTTACGGACTGAATCTGGAAGTCGTCAAGCTCATAATGATGACCCACAATCTGTTCAATTGCAAGAAAAGCTGCATCAATGGGTCCGTCACCGCCTGCAAGACCGTTGATTTTTTCATCGTTTTTGCTCATTGTGATGTTCGCAGTTGCAGAAATAACATTACCGCTATTGATTACATAAGAATCAAGGAAATATGTTGCAGGAACCTGCAAGGCTGCCGAAGCGATTATGGCGTCAAGCTCCTTTGCACCAACAGGCTTTTTACGGCTGATACGCTTAAATTCTTCATAAACCTTTGACATATCATCCTGAGAAAGATCGTATCCGAGAGCCTTTACAGCCTTTGTAACTTCGGAAATATCGTCATGTTCATTAAGAGTGAACTCATTACCGATTGCACCCATAGCAGAATCAAAAGGAGAGGTTTTACTTCTCTTGGAATTTGCAATCCAATCAATCTGCTTTGAAATTCTGCGGAATTCAGTCATTTTAACTGCAGTTTCAAGCATAAATTCATCTGAATGAACCTTAATTGCCTGACAAACAGGAGCAAGGGATGCAGCCTCATTGCCTGAAATTGATGTAACCTTAATTTCTCTGACACCTGATTTAATTGCAGAAACACAAAGAGCAGTTGACATACTCATTTCATCGCTGCACTGAATACCTACATTAACATTTTCAGCTGCAGGCACATTGGCATAAACATCGTCTATAAAGGTTGAAATTTCGTCAGCTAGCATGGTGCCTGCTGTGTCACAAAGTGTTACTGTTGCAGCACCTGCCTCAATTGCGGCTGAAACTGCATTATAAAGGAAATCAACCTCACTTCTTGTTGCGTCATCAGCGATGAATTCAACATCCTCACAAAGTGATTTTGCCTTTTTAACAAGCTCTTTAATCATTTCAAGAACCATAGGAGGCTTCTTTTTGCAGATAAATTCCATCTGAACGGTTGAAGTAGGAACAGCAACCTGTATTCTGGGGTGTTTTGCATCCTTGAGAGCATCTGCTATTCTTTCAACATCAGCCTCTTCAAGATTGACAGGCACAGCAAGAACACTGTTATTTACACAAGAAGCTATTGACTTGATGAGAAGTACATCTGTTTTTTCTTTCACAATCTGGGGAAGCTCGATAACGGAAACATTCACTTTATCAAGCAGCTTTGCAATTTCAATTTTCTCCCTGAAACTGAGAGCATAATCACTTGACTTTGCAGCTTGCTTTAATGTAATGTCAGCAATTGATATTTTTTCCATTTCTAAAAACTCCTTTTTGCTTTTATAATCACTTCTATCACTTTTGCGAAGAGTAATGATAACAAAAAAATCCTTGAAATTACAGAACGTAACTTCAAGGACGAATAAAATCCGTGGTACCACCTTGTTTACCGCAATATTACGGTCACTCTTCAAGACTCTGACAAGTCTTTAGCCATGATAACGGGGCATCCGTGACTGCCTACACAACAAATTGCCTTCAACAGTCCTGCTCGGAAATGAGACTGAATAATCATCTCGTATCGGTTCGCACCAACCACCGACTCTCTTAAACCAAAGAATAAAAATTCATAATTTCGTCAACGCATTTGTGATATTGAAATGCATTTTATCATAAAGAATAAAAAATGTCAACACTTTTACACTTTAAAATTCAAGAATTTCTTATTTTGTGCCGAAAATTCTGTCACCTGCATCACCAAGTCCGGGAACGATATAGCCGTTTTCATTGAGCTTCTCATCAAGCGCAGCACAGTAAACATGAACATCAGGATGTGCTTTTGTAAAAGCTTCAATTCCTTCAGGTGCAGCAATTATGCACATGAAACGGATTGAACGGGGCTTTCTGAGTTTAATTTGGGACACAGCATCTATACCTGAGCCACCTGTTGCAAGCATCGGGTCAACAACAAAAACATCTCTTTCGCCGATATCCTTGGGAAGCTTACAATAATATTCAACGGGCTTGAGTGTTTCCTCATCACGGTAAAGTCCGATATGACCTATTCTGCATGAAGGTACAAGACTTGTTATACCGTCGACCATGCCGAGACCTGCACGGAGAATGGGTACAACAGCAAGCTTTTTGCCACATATATGCTTAACCGTTGTTTTGCAAATAGGTGTTTCAACCTCAACAGCCTCCAAAGGAAGCTCTCTGGTTGCTTCATAACACATAAGAGTTGCAATTTCTGAAACAAGAGCACGGAAATCCTTTGAGCTTGTTTCTTTATTTCTGAGTATGGAAAGCTTATGCTGAATAAGCGGATGATCAAAAACAGTTACATTGTTATACATAATAATGTTTCCTTTCTTTTTCTTTGAATTTACATATTTTAATTATAGCTTCATTCTGTCGATAAATCAAGGCTAAAATCTAAAATTCTCGAATTGACTTGTATAATACAGTATGCTAAAATACTTATGTAAACATTTTAGCAAAGGAGAAAAAGTATGAAAAAACAAAAGCGCAAGAAAAAAGGTTGTCTTATTGGTCTCAGTGTTATCGCAATTATGCTCGTTGCAGTAATTATTGCCGCTTCGGTTCTGCTTCCCGGAATTGACACAGGCGGATACCGTTACATCGCAATCAATGCAGGAACATCCTTCCTGAAAAAACAATCGAGCAGTGAAGTTGACGCACTGCTTCAAAAAACAGGCGGCTTCATAAAGGGTGTATGCCACCCGAATGAAAATTATGAGCAAATCAAGGACGCCAACATCGAATGGGTGAGATTTGATCTTACTTCACTTCCTTATGACGAAAACGGCAACCTTACACAGGGATATAAAGACTTCAAGGAGCGTGCCAAGGGTTATGCCGACAACGGAATGAAGGTTATGTGCGTCACCCAATATCCTGAAGTGTACATAGAAGCGGGACTCGACCCGAGAGAGGCTGCAAGCAAAACAAAAATTCAGGAATATGCCCGTTTCATTGCTGAGGATCTTCAGGGAATCGTTCACGCTTTTCAGATTACAAACGAAATGGGTATTGAGCATTTCACTCTTCCGCTGACTCTCGATGAAGCTGCAGAATATATCGGCATACAGCTTGAAGCCATGTACGATGTCAGAGGTGATATAATCATCGGCTTCAACTGTGCCGGTGGCGCAATTTATACACTCGTTGAAAAAATGCAGCCCTACCTTGAATACTGTGACTATGTTGCCCTTGATCTTTATCTCGGTTGCTTTGAAAACATGTTCAAGGACATATGGGTATATAACGGTATTCTCAGATATCTGTGGAGCTACACCGGAAAGCCCATTATTCTTAATGAATTCGGCTACATGGGATACGGTGATGTTAAAAGCGATGAGCAAAAGCAGGAAATTCTGCGTACCTACGGTGTTGAAAGTGAAGAAGAAGCAAGAAAGGATATATTCGCTTTTATCGATAATCTGCCCAAGGATTTCAAGGAGCATATGCTGAGTCTTGAATATTCAGATGAAAAAGAACTTGCAGACAAGCTGTTTGACACAGAACTTGCCAATCATCTATACAGAGAAATTCAGGGTGGTTATCAATTAACGGACTACCGCCATACTCCTGAGGATCAGGCAAGATTCTTCACAGATACCATTGCGGGAATAAGAGAACTCGATTTCCTTTGCGGTGCAATTGTTTATTGCTACAGCGACAGTGATGCCTGTTATATATGCGGACAGGAGGATTGCCCGATTGAAACCGGATGGGGGCTTGTGGATTTACACGGTGAACCAAAGCCGGCATACTATGCCGTTCAGAAAGCATTTGAAAACTGATATAAAAATAGCTGTAAAAAACTTGTGTTTTTACAGCTATTTTTTGTTTTATCTTTTCCTGACCACTGACCGCTACAAGCTGCTTTCAGAAAGAGAATTCCCTTTTACGCTGATGTTCTTACTTTTTTAATGGTTATTTATTACCGCCGCTTTTTCTCGGATTTATTTGATGAATTTCTGACTTTCTTTCACTGCGAGTTCATCACATCTTTCATTTTCCGGGTGGCCGGCATGACCCTTTATCCATTCCATCACAACATCGTGCTTTTCAATCAGTTCAAGAAGCTCAGCCCAAAGTTCAGGATTTAAAGCCGGCTTTTTATCCTTCTTTTTCCAGTTATTAGCCCGCCATGATTGTGCCCATCCTAAGGTTATGCCGTTAAAAACATATTGTGAATCAGTAATTATTTTCACCTTACAAGGCTCCTTCAGTGCCTTGAGACCTTCAATGACAGCCGTCAGCTCCATACGATGGTTTGTTGTATGCTCCTCCCCGCCGGAAAGCTCTTTGCGTTTTCCCTTATAATCAAGAATTGTTCCCCAGCCTCCGGGTCCGGGATTACCTGAGCAGGCACCATCTGAATATACAGTAACTTCTTTCATGAAATATCTCCTATAAAAAAACGATTTGAATTATTTTATCACATCCCTGATTTTGTTTCAAGATGAAAAAAACATAACTTTAAAGCAAATCTTAATAAAAGATGAAATTATATAAAGTGCTTGAAGATTTATTTATTTTATTGTATTATATTATGTATGTGCAAACACTGACTTAAGTTACAGAAAGAAGGCTGAAAATGTTAAAGCAAAAAAGAAGTCTGTGGGATGAATATAAATACATAATCATTTCATTCCTCGCCTCAGCGGTCACAATGCTTGTGATTTATATGTGCAACAGTATGATCCCTCTCGGTGATAACACTATTTTAAGAATGGACCTTTATCATCAGTACGGTCCTTTGTTTGCTGAGCTTTATGAAAGGATAACAGAAGGAGACAGCTTGTTTTATTCATGGGCTTCAGGCCTCGGAAGCTGCTTCCTCGGAAATTACTTCAACTATCTGTCAAGTCCTGTCGGCGCTATTGTGGTGTTTTTCGGTCACAAAAATGTAACCGAAGCAATCGCAGCCATGATTCTCATAAAAGCAGCTCTTTCATCCGCCACCTTCACATATTATCTGAAAAAATCACTTCACAGTCAGTCATACGCTTCAAGTGCTTTCGGTGTTATGTATGCTTTCTGCGGTTATATGCTTGCTTACTATTGGAATGTTATGTGGCTTGATGCAATGGTTCTTCTGCCGATAGTTCTTCTCGGAATTGAAAGAATCATTGATAACGGTAAAATGAGAACCTTCGTAACAGGTCTTGCGCTTTCGATGTTTTCAAATTACTATATGTCATATATGCTCTGCATTTTTTCTGTATCATATTTCTTCTATTATTACTTCAAGGATTATAGCTTCAGCTCTGTTGTGAGTGAAGAATATGCTGAAGCGAATAAAGGCTTTTCATTTAAAAACAACAGATTTTTCAGAAGCGGTGTTATTTTCACTGTTGCCGCATTAACTGCTGCGGGACTTATGGCTGTTGTACTTCTTCCCGTTTATAAAATTCTTCAGTCATGCTCTGCAACATCAGGTACCTTCCCCTCAGATCCCGAATCCTACTTCACCTTCTTTGACTTTTTCGCAAACCACCTTGCAAGTCTCACAACAACTATAAGGTCAAGCGGTGACGATGTTCTTCCGAATGTTTACTGCGGAGTTCTTACACTTGTACTCGCTCCCCTTTTCTTCTTCACCAAATCTATATCAAAAAAAGAAAAGGTCGTAACTATCGGACTTCTTGTTGTTTTATACTTCAGCTTCAATGTAAATATTTTCAACTACATCTGGCACGGTATGCACTTCCCTAACGATCTGCCCTACCGTCAATCGTTCATTTATTCATTTGTGCTTTTGGTTATGGCATACAAAACCTTCATGCGGCTTAATGAATTCAAGGCTCGTCATTTTGGTGTTGTGGGCGTTGCTCTCATCTGCTTCACAATGCTTGTTGAAGAGCTCACATCAAAAAATGTTACAACCGGAACAGTTATTCTCACTCTTATCCTCATTGTGCTTTATGTTGTAGTTCTTGCAGTATTCATGGACAAGAGATATCAGTCCGTTTCCGTTGCAGCTCTTCTTATCGTCTGCGTTTGCAGTGAAGCTGTTATGTGTGACACCAGTTCTCTTAATATTTCCATTTCAAAAGACTCCTATGTATCCGATTATGACGATTTCTCCACAATAAAGGATACACTTGACACAATTGAAAACGATGATTTTTATCGTATGGAGCTTACAGACCTGAGAACAAGAATGGATCCCTCATGGTACTATTACAACGGTGCCTCCGTTTTCTCATCGATGGCATATGAAAGGCTTTCAAATCTTCAGGATGACTTAGGTATGATGAGCAACCGAATAAACAGCTACACATATAATCCGCAGACTCCCGTTTATAACATGATGTTTTCGATGAAATATATCGTGAACAACTATACACCCGATGCATTGGCAGCATCACCGAATTATTCACAGGTAGCAACCCATTCAAAGTATACGGCCTACAAAAACAATTACTATCTCCCGATTGCATATCTTGTTGACAGTGCCGCTTCTACCTGGGGAACAGATGAGTATATTTCCAATTGGAAGACGAACACAAACAGTGACCCGTTTGCACTTCAGGGCGATTATTTTAACCTCGCCACAGGCGGTCTCGGAAGTCCCTTCCAAAAGCTCGAGCCTGAATACATCACATATTCAAATGTCAACTCCTTCAGCGAAAGCATGAGTTCATCAAGCTTCTATTATGACAAAACAACAGATGACCTTGACGGCTCTGCAACTGTTTATCTCTCTCCCGAAACTGATACGAATGTATACATCTATTTTGATATTACCGGAGCAGATTCAAAGGACATCACAATCAACTCTCCTCTCGGCACAATGACCCATAATGCAAATCAGGATTGTGTCCTTGACCTTGGATATTACAACGCAGGCGATACAATCTCCATAAACTTCCCCTTTGAAGAAAACAGTGGTACACTGAAATTCTTCGCATATACTCTTAATCAGGAAATCATGAACCTGGGTTACAAGGTTCTCAGCGAACAGCAAATGCTCACAGAGGAATTTGAAGACACCTACATCAAAGGAAGAATTACAGCAGAAAAAGATTGCCTGCTTTATACTTCAATCCCCTATGATGAAGGTTGGAAGGTTTATATTGACGGCACACAGGTAGCTGAGGAAAAAATTATCAAGGTTGGTGAAGCACTTCTCGGCATTATGGTTGAAGAAGGAAATCACACCGTTGAATTTAAATTTGAAGTTCCTTCTCTTATGATAGGTGCTGTAATTACAATTATTACACTGCTTTTAATTGCAGCTTATTACCTGATTAAAAAGTTGAAAAAAGGCAGTTCAAGAACTGAAATACGGTATGCAGAAATTGACAATAGCTGGACTGATGAGGTTCTTATGCCTGAGCCGGTTGTTTCTGAAGCTTCATCAGAAGAAGCCGGACCTTCCCTTCAAGCATCCAACGCTTACGCTGACAGCTATCCGAAGCGTGAATTGATTGAACCGAAGTCTGCAGTTATGAAGGAGATTTTTTCACCAAGACCGACTCAGATTGAGGTTATTGAAATTGAGGAAGAAATTTCAGACAGTAACAACAATAATATAACAGAATAACAGGAAGAAAGGACATCCTTAGCCAAGGATGTCCTTTCTCAAGTTAAAGAGACTGAACTTATTTCATGTTCTTTTCATAAGATTCGATCATCTTTTTAACCATCTGACCGCCAACTGAACCGGCTTCACGTGATGTGAGATCACCGTTGTAACCCTGCTTGAGGTTTACGCCAACTTCTGAAGCAGCTTCCATCTTGAACTTATCAAGAGCATTTCTTGCTTCGGGTACCATACCCTTAGAATTCTTAGCCATAGCTTACACTCTCCTTTAAATATACTTTTTGCGTTTGCAAATATATTTTGTGTGTGATGTAAAAATATATAAGTGTAAGTATTTGGAAAGTCATTATGTCCAATTTAATATACAGAAAAATCAAGGCCAAAAGTAATTACATAATTAAAAACAGCTTCAACTTGAATATCCATTGAAAAATAATGCAATAATTTGAAAATAATATTGCATATTTTTGCATCGTGATGTATAATTATTGAAATTATTTTTCACTGAGGAGGTTTGCCTGTGCACAAGGAGCGTATTATTGATATGCATGTTCATTCAGACAATTCACCCGACGGAATACACTCACCGATGTTCATCTGTGAACAGGCTGTTGACAAAGGGCTCAGAGCAATTGCCTTCACAGACCATTGCGAGATTGATACTTATCATTCTCAGAAATATGATTGCATGGCTTTTCACTCATACTTTGAATGTTCAAAGGCAAGGGTTGCTTTTGAAGGTCAGTTGCTTGTTTTAATCGGTCTTGAAATCGGTCAACCAAATTCGGACTATGAGCTTACGAAAAAAATCGTTAATTCCCGTCCATATGATGTGATTCTCGGCAGTATTCACACACCGAAGGGCTTCAACTGCGATATAAAGGAAATTGAATATGACAAAATTGATGTTTATGATTTCATGAAAAATTATTTTGCCGAGCTTACGGAAATGGCATATTGCCCTGAAATCGATATTCTTGCCCATATAACATGTCCCATGAGAAGAATTCAAGGCAAGTACGGTATCGCCTTTGATTATGAAAAAATTCAAAAGGAAACCGATGAGCTTCTCAAAGCGATTATTAAAAACGATAAGGTTCTTGAAATAAATACATCGGGACTTCGTCAGCCTATAGGAAAAACTATGCCTGATGAAAACATCATCCGAAGATATAAAGAGCTTGGCGGCAAGCACATAAGCATAGGCTCTGATTCACATTCAGCATATGACACAGGTGCAGGTATCAGAGAAGGTATGCTTCTTGCAAAAAGATGTGGATTTGACCGACTTACTTTTTTGGTCGATCGTGAAATAATGGAAATTGAAAACAATATATAAAGGATGTGATAACCGTGTCACAGGATAACAACACACTAATTAAAATCGATAAAAAAACCATAATCGGAATAACGGCACTCTTAGTCGGTATTATGCTGTTTGCAGGAATACTCACCCAGGTTGTTCCGACCGGTGCTTATGACCTTGATGCTGACGGTTCGATAATCAATGGTACCTATCACGAAATTTCAAGGGATGAAGTGGATTACAGCTTCTGGAGAGTTTTTCTTGCACCTGTTGAAACCTTTATTTATTCAACATCCGATGCGATGACCGGTGTTGCAATTATTTTAATCATCGTTATCATCGGCGGTACTTTTCTTGTTCTTGATAAAAGCGGTGTACTGAAATACATCATGTCAACAATTGTTGATAAATATTCCGAAAAGAAATACACACTTCTTGCCATAATAATTTTTGCTTGTATGCTGCTTTCCTCTTTTGCGGGTATTCTGGAGGAATCCGTTACCTTAGTGCCTTTAGCCGTAGCAATCACCCTATCGCTCGGTTGGGACTCTTTTGTAGGTCTCGGAATCAGCCTCATTTCTGTCTCATTCGGTTATGCTGCCGCCACCTTCAACCCCTTCAATGTAGGAATCACTCAGTCCATGGCTGATTTGCCAATGTTTTCAGGTGTTCTTTTCAGAGTTCTTGTTTTTGCGGTGGTTTATGCCGTTTTAACTATTTTCTTTATTACATATGCAAAAAAGATTGAAAAAGATCCTAAGAAATCCCTTTGTTATGAAAGTGACCTTGAGCTTCGAAAAAGATTTCTCAATGAAGAAGAAATGGAAAAGGCAATGGCTAATCAAAAGCTGCCCAAGGCTACGAAGGCTTTTGTGAGTGCATTGATCGGTGTTCTTATAATCACGGTAATCTGCCTTGTTACCAACACCTTAATTGAAGATCAGACTTTGTCAGATATCATAGGATATCTTCCGTTGGTTTCAATGGCAATTCTTTTCACTGTCGGCGGTCTTCGTGCCGGATTCATATCCGGACTGAGCAAAAAGGAGCTTGCGGATGTATTCAAAAAGGGAGCAAAAACTATTCTCCCCTGCGCACCTATTATTCTTATTATTATCAGCGTTACATACATCCTCAAAAGCGGTAAAATTATTGATACTCTGCTTTATTGGGTATACAACCTTATAAGCGATGCAAACCCCTATGTTGCAATTATAATCATTTTTGTTGTTATAGGCATATTTGAATTTTTTATCGGAAGCGGCTCTGCTAAAGCATTTCTCCTGATGCCGATTCTTCTTCCCCTTGTTGATATGCTCGGTGTGGGGAGACAAAATCTGATTGTTGCTTTCTGCCTCAGTGACGGACTGTGTAATGTTCTTTTCCCGACAAACGGACTTCTGATTATTGCGCTCGGTATTATCAACATATCTTATCTTAAGTACATACGATGCGCATGGAAGCTGTTTTTAGCTGAGTTTGTGGCTTGTATAGGCATACTTCTGCTCGGAACTGCAATCGGTTATTAAAGGCATATAAAACAAAAATTCTCGGTATCAGTTAAGATACCGAGAATTTTTTATATCACTTTATTTTATAAGATATACTCTTGTTTCATAAGGTCTTGTCATGAAGCCGTTGTGTACCAAGGGATTATTGTCATAATTCCAAAGGACAAGCTCTGCTGCATTGAGATCAAAGTCTTTAGGAGCTCTGAAAGCAATTTCCTTATCTGTGAATGAGCAGAGAACAAGCATCTTCTGACCTTCATATGTTCTGACATAAGCAAAAATGTCCTTGCAGGTTTTAAGCATCTCAAAGTCACCGTATTTAACAATGTCATTTTCCTTACGGAACTTAAGAAGCTTCTTATAGTAATTAAGAATTGAGTGCGGATTGTTCTTTTCAGCTTCTACATTGATTTCAGTGTAGTTAGGATTGATTTCAAACCAAGGTTCTTCAGCAGTTGTGAAGCCTGCATTCTTTTCTGCGCTCCACTGCATCGGAGTTCTTGCATTGTCTCTTGAAGCATACATACAGAACTTCATTGTAATGCTGTCAGGGATACCGAGCTTTCTGAACAAAGCATATGTGTTGAAGGATGAAACATCCTTGTACCTGTCAATTGTGGGAATCTTCGGGTTTGTCATACCGATTTCCTGGCCCTGATAGATGAAGGGTGTACCACTCTGACAGATATACATTGTTGCAAGCATCTTACCACTCTGCTGACGGTACTTTTCACTGCCGTAACGAGAGATGATTCTGGGCTGGTCATGATTTTCAATGTAGTTAGCATTCCAAGCCTTGCCGTAAAGATCCTTCTGCCAACGGGCATATACCTTCTTAAGCTTACCGGGCTTAAAGGGAGTTACAATCCAGTTAGTAATGACATTGTCGCAGCCCATATGCTC
This sequence comes from Clostridia bacterium, assembly GCA_017472225.1. Classification (GTDB taxonomy): domain Bacteria; phylum Bacillota; class Clostridia; order Oscillospirales; family Acutalibacteraceae; genus UBA6857. Next base: position 27,863 of record JAFUQS010000062.1, read on the forward strand.
AAAGTGGAACATCATGTTAAGAAGCTGATCGTCGCCTTCTTTGATGAATTCAAGAGCTCTCTTTGTTGTCATCATGGGAGCTTCGCCAACTGTAAAGCAATCATACTGATCATAGATTTCCTTGAACTCACGAAGATATTCCTTAAGGTGAGGACCGTTCATATAGTGCTCGATACCACAAGCAGTGGGAATCGGGAAACCGTTGGGAAGGCCTTCTTTTTTGGAAATGAAGGTGATAACATCCTCTCTGAAGCCGTCAACACCCATATCGAGCCAGAACTTAATGATATCCTTAACTTCCTGACGTACCTTCGGATTATCCATGTTAAGGTCGGGCTGTTCCTTTGCAAAAACATGAAGGTAATACTTGTCAATATCCTTGCAGTATTCCCAAGCCTTGCCCTGGAAGGTTGAAAGCCAATTGTTAGGCTCCTTTCCGGGCTTTCTGCCTTTGCGCCAGATATAGTAATCATGATAGGGGTTGTCTTCTCCCTTCATGCTTTCTTTAAACCATTCGTGTTCAGTTGAGGTATGGTTAACAACAAGGTCCATAATAACCTTGAGACCTCTTTTATGAGCTTCATCAAGAACAGTTTTGAACTCCTCAAGTGTACCGTAATCCTCAGAAATATCCCTATAGTTTGCAATGTCATAACCATAGTCAGCATTGGGTGAAGGATAAAGCGGTGAGAACCAGATAGCATCAACACCCAATTCCTTTATGTAATCAAGCTTTGAAAGAATACCTTTCAAGTCACCGATACCGTCACCGTTACCGTCGCAAAAGCTGCGGGGCCAGATCTGATAGACAGACATCTCTTTATACCATTTTTTCTCCATAAGTGTACTCCTTTTTATTAAAATTTAAGATTTCAAGGGCGGATAAATCCGCCCCTAATAAATTACTTCTGTGCTGCAGCCTTTTTTTCTTCAATTTCAGCAACAAGCTCTCTTTGTCTCTTTTCGGTAAGAGTATAGAAGAACATGGGAACTGCACAAGCAAACATACTGATTACACCTGAAAGAATCAATACATTCCAAAGTGCATCCGGTGATTCAACAAAGCCGGTTTCAGCATCAATACCTGCAATGCTCATTGACATAACACCAATGAATGCACCGACTGCCATACCGATTTTATTGATAAGGGTCTGCATAGCAAAGCAGATACCTTCACCTCTTTCGCCTGTTTTCCATTCGAGGTAGTCAACAGTGTCACCAATCATAGCGTAACTCATAATGTTGTTAACGCCCTGAGGAATACCGAGAAGAATAAGACCTACAGCAGCAACAATGAGCTTCCAAGGAGCATCGTAGCCGACAAAATACATAACAGCCATAACTACACCGCCGAACAGGTGCACAAGGATGTAAGTATACTTCTTTGTAAATTTCTTTGTAAGCCAGGGAACAAGAACCGATGCAGCAAGACCACCGGGAATAACGAGAAGCGTAATAATTCCGTACAAGCCTTCGTTTTTAAGAACATACTTTGCGAAATAAAGACCGCCGGTGTAGGTGTAAACCATTCTTGCACCGCCAAGAACACCTGAGAGAACGATAAGAAGAAGTTCCCTGTTCTTGAAAAGGAGCTTAAGATTATGTCCGAAGGAAGGAACATTGTCATAATCGGCAGTAATATGCTCCTTGGTGTTCTTGAAGCCATAGAAGAACATAGGCATTGCAGCTACAACAAATACAACTGCACAGATAAAGTATATCCACTTAAGTGTATCAGCATTTGCCTGAATGCTGTCATTCATAACAGTGCCGATAAATGAACGGGCAGCCTCTTCAACTGTTTTGCCCTGATTTGCAACAATACCAGCAATCTGCTCAGCCTTATCGATCATGATCTGATCAAGATGTGCTTCTGTATACTTGAACTTTGCTGTTGCAGCATTTGTGATGATAGGAACACCAACTGTAACAATACCTGCACCAACAGTACAAACAAGACGAACAACTGTAAGAATGTTACCTCTGACGGTTGTGTCATTGGTAAGACAGGTTGCAAGACCCCAATAAGGAACATCGGCAACAGTATATACAACAGACCAGATTACATAAAGAACTGATATAACTGCGAATGCCCATGTGGTTTTAGCCTGATAAACAGGAAGGAAGCAAAGAATTGTGCAGATGCCGATGGGAATTGCCATCCACTTAAGGTATGGTCTGCACTTACCCCACTTTGTTCTGGTTTTGTCAACAATTGAACCCATGATAGGGTCGTTACAAGCATCGAAAATTCTTGTGGCAAGCATAAGAATTGCAACTGCAATAGCACCGTCCATTGCACCGACCTTAACACCCTCAGCACCAAAAAGAAGTGCATCGGTCAAGAATACAGTAAGGTAGGAACCGATGATGGTACAAATAAAGTTCTGACCAAAACCTGCAACACCGTAGGCAATGGCTTCCTTCGGTTGAACACCCTTGCCGGGAGTTGTACCGAAGAGTTTGTGAAGTAACGGTTGGATTTTCATTTTTTCATCCTTCTCCTTATATATAATTTTCATAAAAGGTATTTTATCATAATAAATAAAAAAAGGCAATAGAGTAAAAATAAAATTGTTCAAAAAGGTGAATTTGTTAATAAAAAATTCAAAAATACTTCTGCAAAAAAATAACTCTCCCACCTGAAGGAAAGTTATTTTTTATATATTATAAATATCTTTTCAGGTACTGACCCGTGTAGGAGCTTTCGCAGTTTACAATTTCTTCGGGAGTACCTGTTGCAACAACAACTCCTCCCCCGTCCCCGCCTTCGGGGCCAAGGTCGATAATATGGTCTGCGCACTTAATAACATCAAGGTTATGCTCAATAACAATTACGCTGTTTCCGTTATCAACAAGCGAATGCAACACATTGATAAGCCTGTGAACGTCGGCAGTATGAAGTCCCGTAGTAGGTTCATCGAGAATGTATATAGTTCTTCCTGTAGCCGGCTTTGAAAGCTCAGTCGAAAGCTTGACACGCTGTGCTTCACCACCTGAAAGTGTGGTAGCAGGCTGACCTATTTTGATATAACCTAAACCAACATCATAAAGTGTTTTCAGTTTGTTGTAAATCTTCTTGTGATTTTCAAAGAAGTTCATTCCTTCTTCAACGGTCATTTCAAGAACATCATAAATTGACTTGCCTTTATATTTTACACTGAGAGTCTCGCTGTTATATCTCATACCCTTGCATACTTCACAAGGAACAAAAATATCGGCAAGAAAGTGCATTTCTATTTTAACAATACCATCACCCTGACAGGCTTCACATCTGCCCCCCTTTACATTGAAAGAGAATCTGCTTGCATTGTATCCTTTGGCTTTTGAATCAGCAGTTGCAGCAAAAAGCTCACGGATATCTGTAAACACACCTGTATAGGTTGCAGGATTTGAGCGTGGTGTTCTGCCAATGGGAGACTGGTCAATGTCGATTACCTTGTCAAGATGCTCAATACCTTCCATTTTTCTGAACTGACCCGGAATTTTTTTCGAGCCGTTGAGCTCATTTGAAAGATGCTTGAAAAGTATTTCGTTAACAAGTGATGATTTACCCGAGCCTGACACACCTGTAACACAAACAAGCTCACCGAGTGGAATTTCAACATTTATGTTTTTAAGGTTATTCTGACCTGCCTCATAAATTCTGATGCTTTTGCCGTTTCCTTTGCGTCTTGTTTCAGGAATCGGTATTTGCTTTTTGCCGCTCAGGTACTGACCTGTGATTGAGTCTTCACAGGTCATAATATCCTGAACAGAGCCTTGGCAAACTACATTACCGCCGTGAATTCCCGCACCGGGACCGACATCAACAATATGGTCAGCTTCAAACATTGTATCTTCATCGTGTTCCACAACAATGAGAGTGTTTCCGATATCACGCAGATGCTTCAAGGTGCCGATAAGCTTAGCATTATCACGCTGATGAAGGCCTATACTCGGCTCGTCAAGTATATACAGAACACCGACAAGTGATGAACCAATCTGCGTTGCGAGACGGATTCTCTGACTTTCACCGCCTGAAAGAGAGCCGGACTGACGGGAAAGAGTCAGATAATTAAGACCTACGCTTTCAAGAAAAGACAGTCGTTCTTCAATTTCCTTGAGAATAAGCTTGGCAATCATCATTTCTCTTTCTGTAAGATTATCTTTAAGAGATCTGACGAACTTCAAGGATTCGGTTACAGACAATGAACACACTTCATGTATATTCTTTCCGCAAACGGTCACGGATAAAGCCTCCTTGCTGAGCCTTGCACCGCCACATTCCTTACACTCGTTGGTTGTCATCAGCGTTTCAATTTCTCGTCTTGAAAGTTCTGAAGAAGATTCATTATATCTTCTCTGAAGATTGTTGACAATACCTTCAAAGGCTGTGAAATAAGTTCCGCCGCCATAGCTCGTTGTGCGTTCCATTTTAAGCTTTTCACCATTTGTACCATAAAGCAACGCATTATATGCTTCAAGGCTGAAATCTTCAACAGGAGTATCAAATGTGAATCCGTATTTTTTGCCGAGTGCATCAAAATACATACCTGCAATGCTTGAAGAATCTTTGGCTGACCAGCCGAAAGCCTTTATAGCTCCCTGACGGATTGACAGCTTTCTGTCCGGAATTATCATCGACGGCGAAATTTCCATATATACACCGAGTCCGGAACATTTTTTGCACGAACCAAAGGGACTGTTGAAGGAGAACATTCTCGGTGTGATCTCACCAATGCTTACACCGTGCTCAGGGCAGGCATAATTAAGCGAAAACATCATTTCTTTGTCACCGATTACATCAATAATCAGAAGACCGTCAGAAAGCTTTGTTGCAGTTTCAATTGAATCACACAAGCGTGACCTTATACTGTCTTTAATGACGAGTCGGTCAACAACAACCTCAATATTATGCTTTTTGTTTTTTTCAAGCTTTATCTGTTCCGATAAATCATAGATTATCGAGTCAATTCTGACACGGACAAATCCTGATTTTCTCACACCTTCGAGCTCCTTGACATATTCACCCTTTCTGCCTCTGACAATCGGTGAAAGGAGCTGAATTTTTGTGCCCTCGGGCAGCTCAAGAACCTTGTCGGCAATCTGATCAACGGTTTGCTGTTTGATTTCTCTTCCGCAGACAGTACAGTGAGGAACGCCGATTCTTGCATAAAGTAAACGGAAGTAATCATAAATTTCCGTTATAGTACCCACTGTTGAACGGGGATTTTTTGAAGTTGTTTTCTGATCAATTGAAATTGCCGGAGAGAGCCCTTCAATATAATCCACCTCAGGCTTTTCCATCTGTCCGAGGAACTGACGAGCATAAGAAGAAAGAGATTCAACATAACGCCTTTGTCCCTCTGCATATATTGTGTCAAAAGCAAGAGAGGATTTGCCGGAGCCTGAAAGTCCCGTGAACACAACAAACTTATCTCTCGGGATAGTCAGATCAACATTTTTAAGGTTATGTTCTCTTGCACCTTTTATAATCAAATCTTTCTGTGACATATAACACCAATCCTAATTATTACATCATACTTTTCAGCTTTTCAATTTTATCTCTGAGCATAGCAGCATATTCAAATTCAAGAATCTTAGCAGCATCCTTCATTTCAGCAGTAAGTTGTCTGATAGTCTTTTCTTTATCTATACGTGAAAGACGCTTGAATTCCTTATCGGTATCAACTGCCTTGGTTGAAATTTCGAGGACATCCCGCACCTGCTTGATAATGGTCTGCGGTATAATTCCGTGCTTTTCATTGTATTCATTCTGAATTTTACGTCTGCGCTCAGTCTCTGTTATGGCATATTCCATCGAGGGGGTTACACAGTCAGCATACATTATAACTTCACCGTTAGCATTTCTTGCTGCACGGCCGATTGTCTGCACAAGAGATGTTTCCGAACGCAGAAAGCCTTCCTTATCAGCGTCGAGAATTGCCACAAGTGATACTTCAGGAATATCAAGACCTTCACGAAGCAGATTGATGCCAACAAGCACATCAAACTCACCAAGGCGCAGGTCACGGATAATTTCCATACGCTCCATCGTATCCACATCATAATGCATATATCTGACCTTTATGCCCAGGTCATCAAGATAATCTGTCAATGATTCCGCCATTTTCTTTGTAAGTGTAGTAATAAGAACTCGCTCATTTCTTTCAACTCTCATATTGATTTCACTTACAATATCGTCAATCTGACCCTCTGTTGGTTTAACGGTAATAACCGGGTCGAGAAGACCTGTGGGTCTTATAATCTGTTCAACAATCTGTGAGCTTTTTTCTTTTTCAAAAGGTCCCGGAGTGGCACTGACAAACACCTTCTGTCCGACAAGTGAATAAAACTCATCGAATTTCAAAGGTCGGTTATCAAATGCCGAGGGCAAACGGAATCCGAAATCTATAAGGCTTTCTTTTCTCGACCTGTCACCGCCGTACATTGCTCTGAGCTGCGGAAGCATTACATGAGATTCATCAACAAACAAAAGAAAATCATCAGGGAAATAGTGGAGAAGCGTAAACGGTGCTTCTCCGGGCTCTCTGCCTGCCATAATTCTTGAATAGTTTTCAATGCCCTTGCAAAAGCCTGTTTCCTTGAGCATCTCAAGGTCATAGAGAGTTCTTTCTTTTATTCTCTGAGCCTCAAGCAGCTTACCTTGCTTGGTGAATTCAATAACACGCTGCTCCATTTCATACTTGATTTCAGCCATTGCACTTTCAAGCTTATCAGGCGAAACAACATAGTGCGATGCAGGATACACGGCAACATGAGAAAGGTTATTTTTGATTTCACCTGTCAATGGGTTTATCTCGGAAATTCGGTCAATTTCATCACCGAAAAATTCAACTCGTATTGCCGTATCACTTGTGTAAACAGGATAAATTTCAACAACATCGCCACGGACTCTGAATTTGTTTCTTACAAAATTAACATCGTTTCTTTCATATTGTATTTCAACGAGCTTTGTGATAAGCTCATCTCTGCTTTTTTCCATGCCGAGTCTTAATGAAATCACCATGTTGCGGTAATCAATAGGATTACCGAGAGAATAAATACAGGATACACTTGCAACTATGATAACATCTCGACGCTCGGAAAGTGCCGAGGTTGCCGAGTGTCGCAGCTTATCAATTTCATCATTGATAGCTGAATCTTTTTCTATATAGGTATCCGTTGTAGGAATGTAGGCTTCCGGTTGGTAATAATCATAATAGGAAACAAAATACTCAACAGCATTCTCAGGAAAAAATTCCTTGAACTCGCTGCAGAGCTGCCCCGCCAAGGTTTTGTTGTGAGCAAGGACTAAAGTAGGTCTGTTGACCCTGGCAATTATATTAGCCATGGTGAAGGTTTTACCTGAACCGGTAACGCCCATAAGAGTCTGCTCTTTATAGCCTTTATTGATACCCTCAACAAGGCTGTCTATTGCTTCAGGCTGATCTCCTGTCGGCTTATAAGGTGAAACAAGCTTGAATTTATCCACGGTAAAACCTCCTTTGTGAACATTTGTTCTATTATATCATAGTGTTTTAAAAAAATAAAGAGTTATACGGATATTTTATAAAAAAATCCCCAAACAAATCTGTTCAGGGAGAGCGTTTTGTTAAGTTGGCGGGAGTCGAACACGATATGTCTCAAATGTCCGATTTCACACGCATTTGAAATTTTCAAAGTTTAATGAGAGGGTATTTTTTCTGTAACAAGGCATAAATTCGATGGAAGACTTGCGTCTTTCGAGAATTTTAACGCAGTTACGGGGAAAATAGACCTCATTAAACCATATCGGATTCGGCTCCCGCCAACTTAATCATCTTCATCATCGGGAAACAAAGGATCAAGACCATAAAATATATGAGCAAACCTTGGCATTTTCACCATAGAGTTAAACGATGTTTCAGAAACAATAATATGATCCGATAATTCAACCTTAAGCGAACGCAGCAGCTTATAGGCGGATTCCGTCACTGCAACATCCTCCCTTGAAGGAAGTGTAACACCGTGAGGATGATTATGAGAGATAATAACAGATGTTGCTTTTGTTTCAAGAACAACGGAAGCAAGCTTTCTCAAGTCAAACATGGAAGAAGAAATATCTCCTTCATTAAGCTTTCTGCATGCTATAAGATGATGCTGAGGGTCAAAACAAAGAGCATATACACATTCATTTTCGGTAATCGAATATTTTGACCTTAAGAATTCAACAAGGGATTCTGTATCCGTGTAATTGGGTTCAAGAAGCGAAAGGTTCTCAAGATATCTCTTATATAACGGCAGAATCATATTGATAAGACAAGCAGCATTGTCTGTTATGTATTTATGTTTGGTGAGACTCGCTCTGTCTGCCTTTAAGACTGCTGAAAACGAACCGTAATAATCAATGAGCTCATGTGCTATTTTGTTCGTATCCCTTTGCGGAATAACAAAGTACAAAAGCATTTCAAGAACCTCATGGTCAGCAAGACCATCAAATCCTCTGAGAAAAAATCCTTCTCTCATTCTTGTTCTGTGTCCCTTATGGGTGTTTTCAGTTTTATTGTTGCTGTCTGTTTTATTCTGTACCATCACAATTTCTCCGATATAAAAATATACAAAGAGCCTCGCAATAAGGCTCTTTGTGAAATAAAGCTATAATAAAATCAGATTGAAATTTCAAGAGCCATCTTATACATATCAAGATCGACTGTATTCTTCATGCTAAGTGCTTCAAAAATATCGAAATCAAGAATCTTTTCCTTCTGCATTGCAACAACTCTGTTACCAATGCCTTCTTTAAGAAGCTGAACTGCGTGATAGCCCATCTGACTTGCAACAATTCTGTCTTTAGCCGTGGGTGAACCGCCACGCTGAACATGACCTAAAATAGTAGCTCTTGCTTCAACACCGGTTTCAGCCTGAATTCTCTTTGCCATTTCTTCAACGCCACCGATAGCTTCGGAAACAATGATAACAAAATGAACCTTGTTGCTCTTCTGTGTTCTCTTCATTCTTTCGATAACATCACGGTCAAAATCATAGGGAACCTCGGGAAGAAGAATTGAGGTAGCGCCACAAGCAATACCTGAAGAAAGAGCAAGATAACCGGCACCTCTTCCCATAACCTCAACAACTGCGCAACGGTCATGTGACTCAGCAGTATCTCTGATTCTGTCAACCATCTGCATAATAGTGTTCATTGATGTGTCATAACCGATTGTATAGTCACAACAACCGATGTCATTGTCGATTGTGCCGGGAATAGCAACACAGGGAATACCACGAAGTGAAAGATCTCTTGCGCCTCTGAATGAGCCGTCGCCACCGATAACAACCAGGCCTTCAATACCTCTTCTTTTGCAGGTTTCAATAGCATCGGACATACCCTCTTCTGTCTTAAAGCGAGAGCTTCTTGCAGAATAAAGAATTGTGCCGCCTCTGTTAATAATATCGGATACGGAACGAAGATTCATTTCATACATATCGTCTTCCATAAGACCGTTGTAGCCTCTTCTGATACCGTATACCTTCATTCCAAGCTCACAGCCTGCACGAACAACCGCTCTGATAGCAGCGTTCATACCCGGTGCGTCACCGCCGCTTGTTAAAACACCAATTGTCTTGATCATTGTAACATCCTCCTGTTGGTCTGCATATGTTCTGAATCAACTGACATGATATAATCAGAATATTCACAGTTATAAAATAATCATTGAATATTATACACAATTAACCCTAAAAGTCAAGGTTTATCATCCAAAAATGACTTATTTCGTCATTTTTAAGAAACAAATCGGTCATTTTCTCACAACAACATTTTCTTCACCGAGAATATACCTCAATTCTTCAACCATCGGTTCATTATAAGAAACATGACCGGCTTTCTTATAAACCTTACTGTCAGTATAGTAATAATAAATCGGAAATGTTCCGGGGAAAATATCGCAAAGCAGCTTGATTTTACGGTCTGCAGCCTGATTTTCGCTTGAAAGACGAAGAAAAATTCCCGATCTTTGCTTTTTTTGCGGTTCTTTATTTTTTTCTTCTTTATATATATTTGACGGATTCGGCTCAATTGTTTCACAAATAACAGAAGGCTCTCTGTCTTCTCTCATGCTTAGCCTTCCCCGGATAAGAACGATGTTCCCCGGCTGAAGCAACATTGCTCTGTCGGCAAAAAGCCGTGAAAAAACAAGGCATTCGATTGAAGATGAAATATCTTCAATTTCAACAAAGCACATTGTTGAATTATTCTTGGTTGTTTTCTTTTCGAGCCTTGAAATTATGCCCATTATTTTAACCTTGGAATTATCCTTGAATTTTGAACCGAAGGAACCATCACTTTCAATTATATCCGCAATTTTATCTGCTTTAATTTTTTCGGAAAGCTCCTTATATTCATCCATCGGATGACCCGAAATGTAAAGTCCTGTTATATCCTTTTCAAAGCGCAGAAGCTCATTATAGGGCATTTCCTCAAGCTCGGGAGCAGAAATTGAATTCATATGAGAAAACTCAGAACCTTCATCAAAAAAGCCTATCTGCCCGATTACATTTCTGTTTTTATCCGCTTCCAATTCACCGACAATAATGGGAAGCATATACAGCATTTGACGGCGATTCAGATCAAGTCCGTCAACAGCACCGCATTTAATAAGACTTTCCACAGCTCTTTTATTGAAATCTTTTCCGTAAACCCGTTTGCAGAATGAATAAAACGAGGTATATTTTCCGCCCTGTTCACGGTTGTCAATAATGGTTTTAATAAATCCCCTGCCGAGATTTTTTATTGCAAGAAGACCGAATCTGATGGCTCCGTTTTTTACGGTGAAGCCTTCAAAGCTGCTGTTTATGTTTGGTGAGAGAACCTTGATTCCAAGCCTTGTACATTCAGCAATATATGTTGAAACCTTGGCTGATGAATCAAGAACACTTGTGAGAGTAGCCGCAAGAAGCTCACACGGATAATGAGCCTTCAGATAAGCTGTCTGATAGGAAACATAAGCATAAGCTGCTGCATGAGATTTATTGAAGGCATACTTTGCAAAGTTGGACATTTCATCAAAAATAGCGTTGGCAGTTTCAACACTGACACCATTTTTTACAGCTCCGCAAACACTTCCGTCCGGTAAACCATTTATGAAAATCTGTCTTTCTTTTTCCATAACATCGATTTTCTTTTTGCTCATAGCCCGTCGCACAAGGTCGGCTCTGCCGTAAGAATAACCGGCAAGCTTACGGCATATTTCCATAACCTGCTCCTGATAAACCATACAACCGTAGGTAACATCAAGAATATCTTTAAGAAGCTCAGATTTATATCTGGTATCCTGAGGATTGTGTCTGTTGTGAATATAAGTATCAATTGAATCGGCCGGGCCGGGACGGTAAAGTGAAATAACCGCTATAAGATCCTCAAGGCTCTGAGGCTTAAGACGGGAAAGCACACTTCTCATGCCTGCAGATTCATACTGAAAAACGGCATCTGTTCTGCCTTGTGAAAGCATTTCAAAGGTTTCTTCGTCTTTATAATCTATTTCATTTAAATCAAAATCGGGATTTGTTCTTTTTATCATCTTAACGGCATCATCAATAACCGTTAAGGTGCGAAGACCGAGAAAGTCCATTTTGAGAAGTCCGAGCTGCTCCAATGTAACCATTGTATACTGTGTAACAACACTTTCATCATTAACAGCAAGAGGTACATAGGCTGAAACCGGATCTCTTGTGATAACAACACCCGCAGCATGGGTTGAAGCATGACGGGGCATACCCTCGACTTGTTTAGCGATGTCAATAAGCTTTCTGACATCATCGTTTGAATTATAAAGTGTTTTTAGTTCGGCAGACTTCAGAGCCTTGTCGATTGTAATTTTCAACTCATTCGGTATAAGCTTGGCAACCTCGTCAACAGTGGCATAAGGAAGCCCCAAAACTCTGCCGACATCACGAATGGCAGCTCTTGCAGCCATTGTTCCGAAAGTAACAATCTGTGCAACATGGTCTGCACCGTATTTTGAAATAACGTAATCAATAACCTCCTGACGTCTGACATAACAAAAGTCGATATCAAAGTCAGGCATACTTACTCTTTCAGGATTAAGAAAACGCTCAAAAAGAAGATTGTATTCAATCGGGTCAATACCCGTTATACCGATACAGTAAGCCGCAAGAGAGCCGGCACCGGAGCCTCGTCCGGGTCCCACGGGAATATTTCTGCTTTTGGCATATCTGATGAAATCGTGGACAATAAGAAAATAATCCACATACCCCATTTTGTTTATAACTTCAAGCTCATAGTTCAATCTGTCAATATAATTCTGAGGAGGATTATCCCCTTTGTGTACAGAAAGGCCGTAAAAGCATTGATTTTTGAAGTATTCGAAGTGGTCCATGTTGTTCGGCACTTCAAAATGCGGAAGCTTTGTGTTGCCGAATTCAAATTCAACATTACACATATCAGCGATTTTTTGTGTATTGGAAACAGCCTCGGGAATATCAGAAAAAAGCTCAAGCATTTCTTCTTCACTTTTAACATAGAATTCATCTGTACTGAATTCAAGTCCCGTGCTCTCGCCAAGAACATGGTTTGTCTGGATGCATATAAGCACCTGCTGAACAGATGAATCCTCTTTTTTGAGATAATGGGCATCATTAGTGGCAACAAGCGGAATATCTGTTTCCTTTGAAAGGCGCACTAAATCAGGCATAATTTCAAGCTGTTCACGAAGCCCGTGATTCTGCACTTCAATAAAATACTTTCCTTGACCGAATAAATCACGATACCAAACGGCTGTTTGTTTAGCTCCTTCATAGTCGCCCCTCATAAGAGCCTGAGGAATTTCACCCGCAAGGCAACCTGAAAGGGCAATAAGCCCTTCATGATGCTTCTCCAGAAGCTCACGGTCAATTCTCGGCTTGGTGTAAAAGCCTTCTGTCCATGCTTTGCTGACCATTGCAATCAGGTTTTGATAACCGGTATTGTTTTCACAAAGAAGGACAAGATGATATCTTTCATTGTCGAAGCCGTGTACCTTATCATGTCTTGTGCGTTGTGCAACATAACACTCACAGCCGATTATAGGCTTCACACCCTTTTCCTTTGCTGCCTTATAAAAATCCACAGCGCCGTACATCACTCCATGGTCGGTAATCGCAACCGAATTCTGACCAAGCTCAAGCACTCTGTCCATAAGCCTGTTTATTCTGCAAGCGCCGTCAAGAAGGCTGTACTCTGTATGAAGATGCAGATGTGTGAAGGACATATCATCCCCTCCTTTTCTGATTATTTCACTTTCAGCCTTTCGACCAATTCCTTATCGGGTTTAGTGATTATAGTCCAATACTCGTGATATATCACCATACCCGCCTTGCCGCCGTTAGGCTTTTTAAGTTGTTTTGCTCTTGTATAATCAACAGGCACAAGAGATGAATCTTTCGCCTTGCTGTGAAAAGCAGCGATAACTGCTGCCTGCTCGATAGAAAGGTCGGATATTTCTTTCCCTTCACCAAAAATCACAACATGAGAGCCGGGAATTTTCTGTGTATGAAGCCACATATCGTTTTTTCCGGCAGTTTTAAGGGACAGCTTATCATTCTGAAGGTTATTTCTGCCGACAAGGATTTTAAACCCGTCGTCACTTCTGAATTCAAGTGGCGGAAGCTCCTTAGGTGCTTTCTGCTTTTTTCCTTTTGTATTTTTGATATATCCACCATCAGACAGTTCCATTCTGATAGCTGAAATCTCACTGTCAGTATCCGCTCTTGAAAGCTCATAAAGAACAGATTCAAGATAAACGATTTCATCCTCGCCGTTCCTGATTAAATCAACAAGCAGTTTTTCTGCCGTCTGAGCCTTGCGGTATTCTTTGTAATACTTTTTCTGATTTTCCTGCGGGGACAAAGCCGGGCTGCAAGGAATTCTGATTAAATTACAATTATCGTAATAGTTTTCTACTTCGTAATAAGATACACCCTTTTGCAGACGGTGCATATTTGCAACAATGAGTTCACCGTAAAGCCTAAGTTGATCTTTGTCTTCGCAGCGCTTCAGTTCTTCCCTTTGTATGGCGATTTTTCTTGCCGTTCTTTCAATAAGATTGTTAAGCAGCTTTATAAGCTCATGACCTCTGTGGTTTATTCTGTTGATTCTATCACGCTCGAAATAGAAATCGTCGAGCAATTCGGAGCAACTGTTATATTCCTTAAGATTAAGCTTATCGCCGTATTGCTTTATGGGACAATGGGACAAATCCCTCGGTTTACCGTTTTCTTCAGCAATAACATAAACCTGTGAAACAGTATCAAGATTTTTCTGAATTGCGCCCAATTCACCTTTCAGAATATCCACCTGAATCGGATTCAGTGAGCTTACAAAAACATCCTCAAACGCCGTTCTGTGAGCAATTTCACGGCTGACTACAGGTGAAACACCCTGAACCGTATTCATGATTGCCGAGGAAAGATACTTATCCTTCTGGCAGAGTATCCGTTCCATAACCTCATCTGTTTTTGCGCTCTCAAGGCTCAATTTATCCTGCTTTGGCGGAAGCTTATATTCGAGTCCGGGCAAAATCTGTCTGACAGAAGATGTAGTGTAGTCAACTCTTTTAATTGAATCAATGATTTTTCCTGCTGAAATCAGTATAAGATTTGAATATTTACCCATGATTTCCAGGCAAATCGAAAGCTCAATTCTGTCGCCGATTTCATTCGTTGCATCAAAGTCAACAAACAGAATTCTATCCGTTTCAAACTGCCTTACATCCTTAATCAAAGCTCCCTGAAGATACTTTCGCATAAGCATACAGAACATGGGAGGAACAGGAGGATTATCAATGTTGTGAGTTGTGAAATGCACTCTCGGACTATCAGCACGGACACATAAAAGAAGCTTCTTTGTCACGCTTCTGCCCCTGAGATTCAAGACAATTTCGTCCTTTGTGGGCTGATTGACTCTGTCAACACGAAGTCCGACAGCCTCATTCAAAAGCTCTGTTCTGACTTTTCTTAAAAAAATACCATCTAATGCCATAGTACACCTTTAACCAACAAAATTAACCGGATTTGACTGCTTTAAAACGATACAATAAAGCTCAGGAAATTCTTTTTTTATCATACCCATCAGTCTGCCCATTGAGGGTACCTCTGTTTCAAAATGACCTGCAGCAATAACCGTAATACCTCTTTCCTTTGCTTCAAGCATCTCATGATGGCTGATATCTCCCGTTACATAAGCATCGGCGCCCGAATTTATTACATCGTTCAGAAAGCTCATTCCGGCACCACCGCATACTGCGACCTTTTTGATTGTGTTTCCGCAGTCAACCACCCTGCAAACGGTGTGAAGCTTTTCACTGACTTTTTTTGCAAATTCAAGAGAAGATACAGCTTCGATGTCTCCCATCCGTACCATCGGAATCTGACATTCAGAGGAAGGTACACCAACAGGATTTTTTATTTCAAGAATTTCACAAAGAACATCATTGACTCCACCGGCAGCACAGTCAAAGCAAGTATGAGCTGAAATTGCGCTTATACCACTCAAAGCAAGTTCATAAGCGGGATTACCCTTCAGAAAATTCTTCTGAGCCTTAAAAATTATCGGATGGTGAGTGATTATTAAATCAGCACCGACTTCTTTTGCCTGACTTAAAGTTTCTGTTGTCAGATCAAGGCAAAAAGCAACCTTATTCACCTTTTTCTCGTTGTCACCGACAAGCACCCCGCAATTATCCCATTCGCTTTTTGTGTGGTAAGGCGCAATTTTATCTATATAATCGGAAATTGTTTTAACGGTAATCATCCATATACCTCCGTTACTTTCATTTTTATTTCGTCTATCAGCTTTTCTAAAAACTCCATATCTTCAACGCCCGCACTTTTTTGCGCAGCAAGCTTCTTTTCAAGAGTAAAAATAAGCTTATCTATGTATTTACGGGTTATTTCATCCCTGTTTTCGAGCAGCTCGCCCAAATAGTAATATGACTCGGGCATATTATATTTTTCGCCTGTATATACTGCAGATAAAGCAACATAGAATCTTTTTCCGTCTGTTGCAGTTTTTTCTTTTCTAATTCTGAAACCGTTTTCACAAAAAAAACGACGCAAAACCTCGGCATGTGTCATTGGCTGAGCAATTATATTGATTTTTTCGTTATATACCCACTTTGCCTTTTCGATGATTTCGGAAATAAGAATTCCACCCATTCCCGCCATAACTATATCATCAGCCGAATTTTCAGGAACATTCTGCAAACCGTCAGACAAAATCAGCTCAACTTTATCAGAAATACCACAATCAATAACAGTCTGCCGTGCATTATCCAAAGGGCCTTTTCTTAAATCGGCAGCTATACCTTCAGGACAAATATTGTTTTGTATCAGATAACATAAAAGATACGCATGATCCGTGCCGATATCGGCAGTAACACTCCCCTCACGGACAAGAGAAGCAACCATCGAAAGCCGGGAATCAAGTTTAATTCTGCTCATTATTACCTCCGGGAACAAACAGAGCCACCCGAAAAAGGTGGCTCAAGTTGAAAAGCTTTATTTCGAAGCAAGATATTCGTTGATTCTCGCAACAAGAGCATCCACACTTACACCGTGAACGGCGCAGGCTTCTTCAACACTTTCGCCTCTTGAAGCAGGGCAACCGAGACAATGCATACCCATTTCAAAAAAGAACATTGCAGTGCCGGGCTCTTTATCAAGAATATCACCGATGAGCATATCTTTTGTGATTTCTTTCATTGTAATGACCTACCTTTTTAATTTTATTTACCAAGCTTATGCTTTAACTCAACAGCAGCTTTTGCTTTTTTAACAATATTTTCCGCATCCAAACCGTAAATCTTAAGAAGCTCCAGAGCAGGACCCGATTTACCGAATGTGTCATTCACACCAAGGCGGATAACAGGAACGGGATATTCTTCAGCAAGAGCTTCTGCAACTGCTCCGCCAAGACCACCGATTATGCTGTGTTCCTCTGCTGTAACAATGGCACCTGTTTCCTTTGCTGCCTTAACAAGAATATCTTTATCAATAGGCTTGATTGTGTGGATATTGATAACACGGGCATCAATGCCTTCCGCTTTGAGTGACTCGGCAGCAATAAGAGCTTCGTTCACCATAAGACCCGAAGCAACGATGGTAACATCGTTACCTGCCTTGAGTTCAACACCCTTGCCAAGCTCAAATTTATAATCCTCTGCATTTACACGGGGAACGGCAAGTCTGCCGAATCTCATATAAACAGGTCCTTCATGTTCTGCAGCCGCAATAACTGCCTGTTTTGCTTCAACATCATCAGCGGGATTGATGATCACCATATTGGGAATTGAGCGCATGAGCGCAATATCTTCACAGCACTGATGACTCGCACCGTCTTCTCCGACAGAAATACCGGCGTGTGTTGCACCGATTTTAACATTGAGATTAGGATAAGCAATTGAGTTTCTTACCTGCTCAAAAGCTCTGCCGGCTGCAAACATTGCAAAGGAAGAAGCAAAAACAGTATAGCCTGTGGTGGCAAGACCGGCAGCAACACCCATCATATTGCCTTCTGCAATACCGCAGTCAATAAACTTATCGGGAAATTCCTTTTTGAAAGTGATTGTTTTGGTAGCCTTTGCAAGGTCAGCATCAAGAACAAGAATATCATCTCTTGAGCCAAGCTCCTTCAAAGCGGCACCATAAGCGTCTCTTGTTGCACATTTAATTACATCAGCCATCTTTTACACCTCCAGCTCTGCCATTGCGGCATCAAGTTCAGCCATAGCCTGTGCATACTGTTCAGCATTGGGAGCTGAACCATGCCAATCGCACTTATCTTCCATGAATGATACACCCTTACCCTTAGTTGTGTGGGCAACAATGCAGGTCGGCTTATCCTTACATTCGTCAGCCTTATTGAAAGCTTCTTCAATCTCTCTGAAGCAGTGTCCGTTAATTTCAATCACATTCCAATTGAAGGCTTCAAACTTTTCCTTGATGGGATAAGGTGAATTAACCTCATCAAGTGAGCCGTCAATCTGAAGGTTGTTATAGTCAACAATTGCAACAAGATTATCAAGCTTGCGGTTACCGGCAAACATTGCTGCCTCCCAGACCTGACCTTCTTCAATTTCACCGTCACCAAGAGGAACATAAACCTTAAAGCTTTTGCCCTGAAGCTTTCCGCCGAGAGCCATACCGCAAGCGGCTGAAATACCCTGACCAAGTGAGCCTGTACTCATATCAACACCGGGAGTATATCTCATGCTTGGATGTCCCTGAAGGATTGAGTCGGGCTTTCTGAGTGTTTTGAGAAGCTCAACAGGGAAAAATCCTCTGTGTGCAAGTGCTGCATAAAGAGCAGGTGCAGTGTGTCCCTTTGAAAGAACAAATCTGTCTCTGTTTTCATCATCGGGATTTTTCGGGTCAACATTCATCTTTTCAAAGTAAAGATAAGTGACAATGTCAGCGATTGAAAGTGATCCGCCCGGATGACCTGATTTGGCATTGAATGTACCTTCGATTACACCCTTGCGCACATTAACCGCTATTTTTTTAAGTTCTTTCTTTCTGTTTTCGTCCATTGTAATCCTCCTTATTTATTACCATAGTTTTGAATGATATATTCTATTAAGTCAGCAACCGCACCGTTATTACAGTGGCAGGTAACCAGCTTTGCAATCTTTTTCATGCCCTTTGGTGCCTGTCCGCAACAAGCCGGAAGACCGACCTGCCTGAGCATTTCATAATCATTGAAATAATCACCGATGGCGGCAGTATGTTCTTTTTCAACGCCTAAAATTTCAGCGAGCTTCAGAACAGCCTTACCCTTGTTTGTATCCTCGTTAACCATTTCATAGCTGCACACTGAAGAAAACATCAGGTTTTCGGTTGTGTTTGACATACTTTCAATAAATCTGCTTACAAGCTTAAGCTCAGAAGGAAAGCCTGTAAAAATAACCTTGTACCAATTATCTTTTGGCATTTTTTCGAAATTATAATAATATTTTACGGGCAATCTTGCATTTATTGCAAGAATTCTTGAAGCAACCGTAGGTCTGAAAATCAGAACTGCCTTATCGGTTATCACCTGAAAAGCAAGATAGGGATATTTCTTTGCAGTCTTTCTTACCATGTCAATGCAGTGCTCATTAAGAGGACTTGACCAAACCATTTTTTCCTCTGCAAAGTCATAAATGCCTGCACCGTTGATTACAATTGCCTTGCCGTCTGCGATATCAAGCCTTTTAAAATGCTTACGCATAGATTCAGGTGCTCTGCCTGAAGCAAGGGTAAAGTTTCCGCCGTATTCATCAATAAATTTATGAACGGCGTCATAATTGCGCTGAACTAATTGTCTTCTCTTGTTATTGATTGTACCGTCAATATCAGAAGCAATAAGCCAACCGGATAGTGTATTTCCGTTTTTTACCATTATTTTTTTATCCTCCTTAGGAAATCTGTGAAGTAATCGGGAAGCTCACTCTGAATCTCCACATACTTTCCTGTTCGTGGGTGTTTAAAACCAATTAAGCCGGCATGAAGGCATTGTCCGTTAAGATTTTCAATTACCTTGCGAGGACCATATACAGGATCCCCGGCAACCGGATGACCGATATATGACATATGCACTCTAATCTGATGAGTTCTCCCCGTTTCAAGCTTAAGTCCGAGGTGCGTAAAATTGTCATATTCATCAATTACTTTATAGTGAGTGATTGCATTTTTTGAATTTTTTGTTGTTACGGTCATTTTCTTTCTGTCAACCGTATGTCTGCCAATAGGAGCATCAACCGTGCCCTCGGCTGTTTTGAATTTACCGTAAACCACACTCTGATACTCTCTCGAAAAAGAGTGAGCCTTTATCTGGTCTGCAAGTGAAATATGAGCAAAATCGTTTTTTGCCACGATAAGCAGACCGCTTGTATCCTTATCTATACGATGTACAATTCCCGGACGAATTATACCGTTAATTCCTGAAAGACTGTCCTTACAATGAAACAGCAAAGCGTTAACAAGTGTTCCGTCATAATTTCCTGCAGCAGGATGTACAACCATCCCCTTTTGCTTATTCACAACAAGCAAATCGTCATCTTCATATCTGATATCAAGAGGTATGTTCTCTGCTTTAATTTCCAAGTCTTTCGGCTTCGGTATTACAACGGTAATTTTGTCGCCTGATTTGACTTTATAATTTTTAGTTATTATAAGTGTGTTTACCGAAACATTACCATCATCAATAAGCTTTTGCGCCGCAGAGCGTGAAGAAAGTCCACACTTCTGAAATATCACCTTATCTATTCTTTCGCCGTTCAGTTCTTCATCTGCAGTGATTATATGTGCATCAACCATTTTGCACCCCGGCTTTCTTTTCCTTATGCTCCTTATACATCAAATATATCTGATTGAAAAAGAGCACAAAAGCGGAAACGGTTATGAGGCAATCAGCAAAATTGAAAACGTAAAAATCAACAAACAAAACCTCAATATAATCAATTACAAAGCCCCTGAATATCCTATCAATTATGTTGCCGAAGCCTCCTGCACAAATCAGAACGAGGGACACAAAATCAACTTTATTCTTGATTTTACCTGAGAATATCAAAGCTGCAATAATAACGAAGCATATAACAGACAAAACAGTCATAACTGTAGTTCTGCCTTCCATAAATCCCATCATAGCCCCGTCATTTTCCAAATAACGGAGCCTGAGAATATTCGGAATTACCATAGCTTCTTCTACGGGCTTAAGAAAAGCATCAACAAGATACTTTATAACCTGATCCAATGCCACCAAGACTGCTATAACAACTGCCACAATTATGTTACGTTTTCCTGTGCTTAATACTGTGCTCAATTTATCCTCACAAATGTATATTATTTATCGGAGTCGCCTGATTCTGAAATCAAGTCGCCAAAACCGAAATCATTATCTTCTGTTGAATCGAATATTTTTGCTAAATAGGAGTTAACATCAGGAATTTCTGCCTGCTGATTACCTTTTTCTTCCGCTGAATGTGAAAACAATTCATCATTATCCTCGGAAGGATTCACCTGAAAGTCCTTTTTCTCATAAATGGTTACATCTTCCTCTTCTGCCTCAGGAATTTCAGTATCTTCTTCGAGAGCAGACTTAAGATCAAATTCAGGAATTTCAACAGGAATCACTGTTTCTTCCTTTGTCGGCTCAGAAGCTGCCTCTTTTTTTTCAATAGGCTCATACTCTTCAGATTCAGAAACTACAACCTGAGCAAGCTCTATCAAGGAAGAAAGCTCCTTCTTGATTTTAGTTGTCTCCTCTTTTATCTTCAGAAGCTCGGCATTTGCTTCATCAATAATTCTGTCAGCTCTTTCACGGGCAACTCTTGCATCCTCATAAGCCTTTGCAACAATGACGGAAGCCTTTTCATTTGCACCCGAAATTATTTCATCAACCTTGGCTCTTACATCGGCAAGATACTTTTCTCTGTAAGCATCAGATTCTGACTTAAGCTTAGTATATTCTCTTTGCAGGGAAGCAAGTTTTTCATCTGCTTCGTGAGTTTTCTGCACATAGTATGCTTCTGCTTCGGCTGACTTTTCGTTGAAAAGAGCTTCTGCTTTTTCTTCAGCACTCCTGATTGCTGCATCTGCTGTCATGTTAGCTTCCTCAAGCTTTGAATCTGCGGCAGTCTGAGCAGAAAGAAGTGCATTGGCAATTGCTGCCTTGTTTCTGTTATATTCGTCAATTACGGGAGAAATTGATGCAAGTCTTTCATTAAGAATATTATTATCATTATAAAGCTTACTGTAGCTCTTGGAAACCTTCTGAAAGAAAGCATCTACCTCAGATGCTTTGTAGCCTCCTTTGCCGTTTTGGGAAAAGCGCTGTGAGTTAATCTGCATTGGTGTCAACATTTTATAATCCTCCCCTTTTAATCAATAAATTATTTGAATGATTCCATATCAATCTGACTGAAGAAATCACCAAAAAGCTCAACGGTTTCAGGAACAAAGGCACAGATGTTTTCGGCAAATCTTGCAAAAACTGATTTTGTTACAAACTTCGCACCATCAAGAAAGTCCATCGCTCTGACTTTCTGCTCCTCAGTGAGAAGTGAAAGGTTAACAACAACGATAGTATCCTTTTCCATCATAAGAGCTGCAACATTTTTTGCATCGTAAATATCACGGAGAAGAATTGAGTTAAGCTTGAACTTGTTTGCAGGTCTTGCAGTGTTCATGTTATAAATATTTGCGCCCTGTCTCGGTGCTTCCTTCGGTGCAGTCTTTTTTTCCTTATGAGGTGCACCGAAATTATATTCAGGCACATTGATAGTGCTCTGAGGTGAATAGCTGTAATCATCAGCTACAGTATCATCAGAGTCAGTGTCATAAATGCTTCCCTGAGTGTTGTCATTGTCCTGACCGTCATCTTCATAATCGTCAGGGCTGATTGCTGAATCATAATCATCATAATCATTCTGAAAGTGTTCGCTGAATTTTTCCTTGATATTTTTAACAAAGCTCATTTTTATAACTCCTTTAAATCAATATATTCTATGTCCGAAAAGAGCAGTTCCGACTCTGACAAGTGTTGAACCATTCATAACTGCCGCTTCATAGTCCGAAGACATTCCCATTGATAATATAGTCATGTCTACATTATCTAACTTTTTGTCCATTATGTCAATAAATATTCTATGCATTTTTGAAAAATATTTATTCAGACGTGTCTCGTCCTCACAAATAGGAGGAATTGTCATAAGACCTTTGATTTTTAAAGCCTTCATTTCCGAAATTTCATGAACAAGCTCAGTCAGGTATCCTTCATCAACACCGCTCTTACTCTCTTCTCCGCCGATATTAACCTCAACGAGGCATTCGGTTACAATACCTGCACTTTCGCTTCTCTTTGAAATTTCATTTGCAAGCTTAACACTGTCAACCGATTGAATCATCGACACCTCGGTAATAATCTGCCTGACCTTGTTGGTCTGAAGATGTCCTATCAGATGCGCTTCGCAATTATCAAGCCTGAGATGAGGTTTTTTACTTAAAAACTCCTGCACCTTATTCTCGCCTATAAGGTCAATTCCATGCTCAATTGCATGATTGATGAAAATAGGCTCAACAGTTTTGGATACAGCCATAAGTCTGACATCATTCTCGCTTCTTCCGCTTTTAACAGCGGCAGTGCCTATTCTTTCTTTTATTTTTTCTATGTTATATTCAATATCACTGAATCTTGTTTCAACTGATAATTTTTCCATCGGTTATGTTTGTTCCTTTCACTATAATACTGTCATAAGCTTCAAGCTCCCGGTAAGAAGCTGTTTTTTTCTCATCAATTATTTTATTGCCATCTTTATCGGTAGTGTAAGCAACATACTTTTCTGCAATTACAAAGCCGTCACCGTAATAAAGAATATTTATCGGAGTAAATTTAGCAAAGCTTCCCGAAAGCACATAAACGCCGTCGATGCCCTCCTCATTTTTCAAAAGGGCGGCACTGTTTATTCTGAAGCCTTCATATTCTTCAATTGTAATCGAAAGCTTTTCTTTTCTGAGAACTGCCAGACGCTCATTAAGGTATTTACATTTCAATGTTACGGTTATCATGCCGTCCTTCAGATCTGACACATCATAAACAGTCATAGGCACTTCATAAATACTTCTTTCAGGAAAATCAACCTTAACGCTTTTGCCTGTTTTTATGATTGTTGCATCTTCAATTGAAACATCAAAGAGCAAATACCATGTGTGCTGACCTATAATTTTTCCGTAAGCATTTTCATAAGTTTCGCTTTGAGAATTTATAAGCCTTTCAGCTTCAAGGCTTTGCACTTTTTTTTGAACGATATCATCATACGCCTTCGCATTTTCATATCCGTCAACCTCGCTCACAAAATAACCTGCAAAGGGTGACCTGACATAATCCATTGCCGAAAGACCCGTTTCGAGAGAAGTAATCTTGCTGTTATACGATTCAATCATCGAAGAAAAATCTATGCTTTCACCCGTTGCAATCTGCTTGGATGTTACATTCTCCCTGAATTCGTCCATAGCCTCAGAAAGAGCTGAAAAATCACCATCTGCAATAGCTCCGGCATAGCTCTGAGCTGCAGAATAAATCTGAGAATTAAGATAAATAACATTTATTCTGCTTAAATCCTTTTGAGCCTGAAGCTGCGTGAGGTTGCTTTTCTTTTCCTCAAGCTCCCGCATTTCAAGGTAAGAATCAGCCTGATTCTCATTTTCAAATGCAACAGCAATAACATCGTTTATTGCAACATTTACACTATCAGACACAACAGGAACATAAACCTTATTAGAATTCTTATATAAAATTGAAGTGTTTTTTCCGTCAACAATCCTGCTTTCATCTCTCACTGCAAAGCCTTCGACACTAAGAACTTCCTTCTGTGTTGATTTCAGCGCATATTCGGTTTCAATTTTTCCCGTTCTGCTGAAATAAGCACTCTGCACCATATACAGAACAATCGAAACGGCAACAATAATCAAAACCGCAACGGAAAATTTTTGTCCTTTGCCCTCTTTCATTTCTGTCTCCCATGTTCATCTATTATATTCAATGCGCTTTCAATAAGCTGTTCTTTTGAAAGCATATCTGTTTTAAGCCAATTTATTTTCTCATTTCTTCTGAACCAGGTAAGCTGCCTTTTTGCATATCTTCTGGTTTCCATTTTAAGCTTTTCCAAAGCTTCATCCAAGGTTACCAAGCCGTCAAAATACGGCTTGAGCTCCTTATAACCAATTGCCTGCTTTGCAGTTTTTGAGCAATTACTTGCAAAAAAGCTCTCAGCTTCTTCAATAAGTCCGTTCTTAACCATGAGATCTACCCTATGATTGATACGGTCATACAAAAACTGTCTGTCCTCTGCCGTGATTCCGATTAAGCACCAATCGTATTCACTTTCATGACGATGAGAAAGCTCGCACTGCTCGGTTATGGTTTTCCCCGTGGAATAATAAACCTCAAGAGCACGGATGATTCTTTTGGCATCATTAAAGTGAAGTCTTGCTGCAGTTTCGGGATCAACCTCCGAAAGCTCGCTCAAAAGCGTTCCTATGCCCTCTTGCTCAGCTTTCTTTTCAAGCTTCTCTCTTATATCACTTTTCTCGTAATCAAGAAATTCCGTGTTGTTAACAAGAGTATCAACATAAAGTCCTGTACCACCAACTACAACAGGTGTTTTGCCCCGGCTGATTATATCCTTAATGCATAACATGGCTTTTTGCTTATAAGCAGCAACCGAAAAGTTTTCACCCATAGATAAAAAACCAATAAGATGATGAGGTATTCCCTGCATCTCAGCGACAGTTGGCTTTGCCGTAGCAATATCCATATTCTCATAAATCTGCATTGAATCGGCAGACACGATTTCTCCACCGATTTTTTTTGCGATTTCTATTGACAAGGATGTTTTTCCCGATGCGGTAGGCCCGACTATGACAGGAATTAAAGGTTTGTTCATGTTGAATTCTCCAAAAAATTATTGAATACGCCCGAACTGTTTTTCAAGCTCATACTTTGAAAGCTCAATAAGAACAGGTCTTCCATGAGGACAATATCTGACCTCATCATCATAAAGCACCTGCTCGGCAAGGGCTTTCATTTCAGCCGTAGAATTTTTATATCCCGCCTTGATGGCAGCCTTACAAGCGGCAGTGTGGTAAATTCTGTCGATTTTTTCAGGCTCCGTATTCAGGCGGTTTTCTGCAAGATAAGAAGCAATTTCAATCACTGTATCTTCTATATCGTCGCCTGAAATGAGCATCGGGCACTCTCTTATTATGACAACACCGTCACCGAAGTCCTCCAACAGATAACCCGCTTTTTTGAAAACAAGGCGATTTGCAAGAACAATATCATAATCATTCTTCGGAAGAGTCACCGTAATCGGTGCAAGAAGCACCTGAGAAGAAACCTTGTTTTCGGCATTTTTCTTCATCTTGTTATAAATAATTCTTTCGTGAGCCGCATGCTTATCGATAAGACAAACCCTGTTATCATACTCACAGATTATATATGTCTTGAAAGCCTCACCGAGAAGCCTCAGCGGTCTTGGCGGCATTTCATTCTGCTTGACGGCTTTTATTTCAACCATACGCTCAGAAGCAGCCTGTTGGGATTTTGCAGTTGGAAAGACTTTAATTTCCTCTTGTTTAACCGGTGGCACAATCTTAACAGTTTCCGTTTTGATTTCTTCCTTTTTTGCTTCAACCGTTTTGGGCTGTACAGGGTTTTGGTAAGCTTCGGCAGATTTGATTTTATTCTCCCTTTGCTGCTTTTTAAACGAGCTTAACAGGTCAGGCTCATCACTGCTTTTGGAATAAATATTTCCTGTGTCCGGTGATGAAACAACCGTAGACTGAAATTGCTTTGAGGTCATTTTATTCCAGAATTCTTCCGGCTTTGCTTCAGGTGCCTTTTCCTGCTTCTGCGGCTTCGGTGCATCTTCTTCAATCATTGTGAACTGAATCGCCTCGGGACGAGCCTTTTCAGTGAGCTTGTTTATTCTTGAAAGATCAACCTTGGGAGCAGTGTCAAGCTCTTCAATGGCACTCTTTACTGCATAATAAACCGCAGATGATACCCTTCTTTCATCACTGAAACGAACCTCAGTTTTTGCAGGATGTACATTCACATCAACCGTCTGCGGAGGAATTGTTATGTTAAGCACACAGCTCGGAAATTTTCCGACCATAATGGAGTTTTTATAAGCATTCTCCATTGAAGCCGTACAAGAGCGTGACTTGATATATCTTTTATTAAGATAGAAAAACTGCATTGAGCGTGAAGGTCTTGCAGCAAAAGGCTTGCAAGCATAGCCTTCAACCCTGACACCGTCAAGTTCATAATTTACTTCAATAAGCGAATCAGCAAAAACTCTGCCGAAAACGGAATATATTGCAGATTTAAGTTTTGAATCACCGGGAGTGATAAGCGCTTGCTTGCCCTCACGGATAAAACGGATGCTGATTTCCGGATGCGAAAGAGCTATTTTGTCCACAACATCGGCAACTGCATTCGCCTCAGAAACATCTCTTTTCAGAAATTTCATTCTTGCAGGTGTGTTGTAAAACAAATCACGGACCACGATTGTTGTTCCGTTGGGACAGCCTGCCGGCTCATACTTTGTCTGCACTCCGCCGCTTACAGCATATGCCGTTCCGCTTTCTTCTTTTTCTGTTTTGGTTAGAATTTCCGTTCTTGAAACAGCGGCAATTGAAGCCAGAGCCTCCCCTCTGAAGCCGAGGGTAAAAATTGAATTCAAATCGCTTTCATCGGAAATCTTGCTTGTGGCATGGCTGAGAAATGCCTTGGGCACATCCTCCCTTTCAATTCCGCAGCCGTTATCGGTAATACGTATATAAGTAACACCGCCGTTTTTAATCTCAAGGGTAATTGCCGTTGCACCTGCGTCAATTGAGTTTTCCATCAATTCTTTAACAACCGATGCGGGCCTTTCGACAACTTCACCGGCCGCTATCAATTCAGCTATATGTTTTGATAATACATTGATTTTTGCCATAAAGTCATCGCTTCCTTTCTGTATTTTTTATACCTGAGTACCCCTTGCTTTATTAACAAGCTCATGAAGCATGGTCAGAGCTTCAAGCGGGGTCAGCGTGTTAACATCAATATTTTTAATTGAATCTATAAGTTCATCATCAACAGTTGATTTTAACGAAATCTGAAGCTCTTCTTCCTCGTCAGGAGTCTCAATGCTGTTCATGATATTTCTTGAATCCGGCGAATTTTTTTCGAGCTCATTTAAAATCGTTCTTGCCCTTGAAACAACCGGATTGGGAATTCCCGCCAATTTTGCAACCTCAATACCATAGCTGCCATCAGCACAGCCTCTGACAATTCGTCTGAGGAAGGTGATGGTATCTCCCCTCTTTTTGACAGAGATATTATAATTTTTGACGCCTTCAACCTGTTTTTCAAGTTCTGTAAGCTCATGATAGTGGGTTGAGAAAAGGGTTTTTGCACCGATTTTCTTTTTGTCAACAATATACTCAAGCACAGCCCTTGCGATGCTCATACCGTCGAAGGTGGATGTGCCTCTGCCGACTTCATCAAGAATAATAAGGCTACGGCTGTTTGCATTTTTAATGATGGTTGAAACCTCATTCATTTCAACCATAAAGGTTGACTGACCTGTTGCAAGGTCATCGGAAGCACCCACACGGGTGAAAATACTGTCAATAATTGAAAGCTCTGCCCTTTTTGCGGGAACAAATGAGCCTATCTGCGCCATAAGACAGATAAGTGCTACCTGACGCATATATGTAGACTTACCTGCCATATTAGGTCCGGTAATAATTGCACACCTGTTTGCACCGCAATCAAGATGCGTATCATTCGGCACAAACGGCATATCGCCAAGCATAGCTTCCACCACCGGGTGTCTTCCTTCAACAATATCAATGGCAGTGCCGTCGAGCATTGTGGGACAAACATAATTGTTCCTTACTGCAACATTGGCAAGTGAACAAAGCACATCTGTTACAGCGATTGCACCTGCAGTTGACTGTATACGGTTAAATTCCCCGGCAACTGTTTTTCTTATCTGACAGAAAATTTCATATTCAAGCTTGATAATTCTTTCCTGTGCGCCGAGAACCTTACTTTCAAGGTCCTTGAGCTCCTGTGTGATATATCTTTCACAGTTTGCAAGGGTCTGTTTTCTTATGTATTCATCGGGTACAAGCTCTTTATAGGAATTTGTAACCTCAATATAATAACCGAAAACTCTGTTGTAGCTGATTTTAAGCTTTGGAATTCCTGTCTTTTCTTTTTCTCTTGCTTCAATTTCGGCAATGTACTTTTTGCCGTTATTCTGGATATCACGAAGAGAATCCAGCTCCTCGTTGAATCCGTCGTTTATAATATCGCCTTCACGGATACTGAAAGGTGCATCCTTATTGATAGCAGCATCGATAAGCTCCTGAACATCAGTTAAAAGATCAAGTGAAGCATATTGCTGCTTAAGATAAGCACTTGTGCTGTCTGAAAGCAGTGCTTTAATATCAGGAAGGCGTTCAATTGTCTGTTTTAAACCGTTAAGATCCTTTGCATTTGCGGTTTCATAAACCACTCTTGTCAAAAGTCTTTCGATGTCAAAAATGTTGCTCATTGCCGAAGTAAGCTCAGACAGTTTAATACTGTTGTCACAAAGCTCACCAACTGCATTATGCCTTCTTGTAATCTGAGCAAAATTTATAAGAGGTTTTTCAAGCCATGAGCGAAGAAGTCGTTTACCCATTGAGGTTTTTGTTTTATCAAGCACCCACAAAAGTGAGCCCTTCTTTTCACGGCTTCGCATAGTTTCCACAATTTCGAGATCCCTTTTTGTGGAATAACTTATTTTCATGTGTTGAGTTTCTGAATAAAGATTGATTTCTCTGATGTTCTGAAGGTCATTCTTCTGAACATTCATCAGATATTTAAGAGCAACGCCCACTGCGACAACTGCATTCGGCATGCTTTGAAGATTCAATTCAGATATTTTTTCTTTTGAAAAATGATTTTCACAAATCCTGAGACAATCGTTAAGATCAAAGTAGCTGTCCTCAGGCATTTCGCACGATGCTTCAATTCTTTGGTTGATAAAGTCCGATATCACCTTGTTTTTTGCACAAGCTGAGTTAAGAACGATTTCGCTCGGAGAAAATACTCCCAATTCATTGATAACAGATGAAAATATATTCTTGCTGTTTTCAATAAATGTCAGGTTAAGTGTGCCCGTCGATACATCGACAAAACAAATTCCCGCACCTTTATCGTCAAGATAAATTGAAGTGAGATAGTTATTCTTTGATTCATCGAGCATATTATTTTCAATGATACTGCCCTTTGTAATAATACGGACAACATCTCTTTTAACAAGACCCTTAGCAGTTGCAGGGTCTTCAACCTGTTCGCATATTGCAACCTTATAGCCGTTTGCAACAAGCTTTGCGATGTAGTTTTCGGAAGAATGGAAAGGCACACCGCACATGGGAGCTCTTTCACCATTGCCACAGGCTCTTCCGGTTAAGGTAAGCTCAAGCACTGCCGAGGCAGTTTTTGCGTCCTCAAAAAACATCTCATAAAAATCACCAAGGCGGAAAAACAAAATAGTGTCCGGATATTCCTTTTTGATTTCAAAATACTGAGCCATCATAGGTGTCATTTCAGACATAATTGTTTTTCCTCCCGTGATTTTAAACTTCTTAAAATTAAATATTACTTAATCAGTGACAGCCGCTGCATGATGAACAAGAGCCGCCGCAGTCGTGATGATGCTCTTCTTCAGGTTCACAGGTTGCAGGGTCGGCACCGTTAACACAAAGGCCGAGAATCTGCATGATGTAGTTCATCATTGCGTCAACTTCTGTTCTTGCTGCATCATAAGCCTGCATTTTTTCGTTATCCATGAACTTTGTGTAAGCTTCGTTGAAGGACTCTTCATATTCCTTCATCTTTGCAGAGTCGGGTGTTTCCTTTGAAGCTTCCATCTGATAGTTCATCTGTATCATCTGAATCTGACCCATAAGCTCATTAAGCTCTGCATCGCTTTCGTTAGCCTGTCTTGCCTGTGTGAATCTGATGTAACGTTCATCCTGCTGAATTGCTGCACCGAGTTCACGTGTGAGTTTGATAATGTCCATTTTGTTTGCTCCTTAAAATAAAATTTTATTTATAATAAAAGAATTATTATACTTTTTCGCCGTAAACAATCCACGTTCTGGGATTGGTTACCTTAACATCGGTAAATGTACCGATAAGACTCTTTTCACCGGGGAATTCAATAATAACATTCCCCTCAGTTCTTCCTGAAAGCATACCCTCACCTTTTGCCTCGCCCTCAACAAGAACACGGTAGGTTCTTTCCTTCATTAAGGCAGTGCGCTCACCTGCTATTCTTTCCTGCAGGTCAGTCAGCTCCTTGAACCAAACACCCTTTTCTTTCCTTGAAACAGGATCAGGCATATCATAAGCCTTTGTTCCGGGTCTCGGTGAAAAAATAAAGGTGAAAAGTGAAGTGTATTTTACCCTTTCAATAAGAGAAAGTGTATCCTTGAATTCTTCATAGCTTTCACCGGGAAAGCCGACTATTACATCACTTGTGACAGAAAGCTCGGGCATTTTTTTATAAGCATATTCAATAAGCTCAAGATATCTTTTTCTGTCATAGTGTCTGTTCATTTCCTTGAGAACTCTGTCATTTCCTGACTGAAAAGGCAGGTGCAGATGCTTGGCTACCTTATCGCACTCAGCCATTGCATCAAGCAGCTCAAAGGTACAATCTCTGGGATGAGAAGTCATGAAACGGATTATGAAATCGCCTTCAATTTCATTTATTGCCCTCAGAAGTGCAGGAAAGCGTTTTTCTTCAGGCAGATCCTTATTATATGAATTCACATTCTGACCAAGAAGCGTGATTTCCTTATAGCCTTGTGAAACGACCTCTTTCACTTCATTCATAACCGCATCAAAGTCACGGCTTCTCTCTCTGCCTCTGACATAAGGAACAATACAGTATGAGCAAAAGTTGTTGCAGCCATACATAATGGGGATCCACGCCTTAAAGGTACCGTCACGCCTGACGGGAATGCCCTCAACTATATTGCCGTCAGAATCGGTAACATCAATTACCCTCTTTCCTGTGCAAAGGCATTTATATATAAATTCGGGCAATTTATAGGAAACATGAGTTCCGAAAACCAAATCAACAAACGGATAGCTGTTTTTTAAGATTTCTGCAACACTTTTCTGCTGTGTCATACAGCCACACAAAGCAATTATCAGGTCCGGATTACTCTTTTTATATTGCTTTAATGCACCTACATTGCCGAAAACTCTGTCCTCAGCGTGCTCTCTTATGGCACAGGTATTATATAAAACAAGGTCAGCATTTTCCGGCGTATCTGTAAATTCATAGCCCATTTCAGCCAACATACCCTTGAGTCTTTCACCGTCGGAAACATTCCCCTGACAGCCATATGTGTGAACAAAAGCTTTTGGCGCTTGTGTGAAACGGGAGGACAAAACTGTCCTTACCATTTCAGCATATTCCTTCTGCTTATCCAATTCCTTCTGAGGAACGGAGAATTTATCAATCAATATTACTACCTTCTTCTTTAAGTTTATCCGAAACAGCAATGAGCCTTTTCAATCTGTGATTCACAGCCGAACGGCTCATGGGAGGCACACACATTTCACCGATTTCACGAAGACTTGCCTCTTCATTTTCAACCCGCAACCGTGCCACCTGCTTTAAATCATCACTGAGAGTCACAAAAACTCCCTTCTCTTTAAGAAACTCTATTGCGGAAACCTGATCAAAAGCTGCATCTGCAGTTCTGAGAAGATTTGCATTTTCAAAATTATTACGTCTGTTGGTCAGATTTCGGATATCCTTATAAATCTTAATGTTCATAATTTCCATCGAAGAATTTGAAGCCCCCATAATTGTCAGAAGATCTTCAATACTTTCACTGTCTTTGATGTAAATCACATTGACATATCTTCTGACCATGTGCTTCGCCTTAAGACCGTAATCTGTCAGCATTTTGAGAAGATCCATGCTCAATGTTTTAAAGGGTACAACAAATTCTATGTGATAGCTCTTATTCGGGTCAGATGCCGTTCCGCATGACAAAAAGGCTCCCCTTAAAAAAGCTGCATCGCAACAGTTGAAGCTTTCTTCACCGTCATATGCTTCATTTGAAAGGTTTCCTCTGTCAATTCTGAGAATCCGTTCATTTCCCGTTGAAGAAAAACATGAAAGAACCTTTTGTCTGTCCTCTTCCGAAGAAAAGTCCGCTGTTATTTTGCCCGCTTCGGAAACAAGCTTTGTTGCTCTGACTCCGCAAGCCCTTCCGGCAACCTCAATATATTTATCCGCAACACCGTTGTGGTCTGTCATAAGAGAGATACCACCGAGGTTGAAGCTTCTTCCGAAAAGCAGCATACCATATGCCATTGCATGAACACAGCATTCGGGCATATCTTCAATTTTTATAAGCTCATCTTTTATTTTTGACGAAAAAGACATGATTTCCTCCTGCTGTAATTTTTTATCATTCTATAACCTTGATTTCGGTTTCAAGCTCAACACCGAATTTTTCTTTAACGGTATTCTGACAAAAGCTTATAAGCTCAAGAATATCAGTTGTTGTTGCGTTGTCATAATTGATTATAAAGCCGGCGTGCTTTTCACTTACCATTGCACCGCCTATTCTTTTTCCTTTAAGTCCGCTCTGTTCAATAAGTGCCCCGGCAAAATAACCCTCCGGGCGCTTGAAGACACTTCCCGCACTCGGATATTCAAGAGGCTGCTTATCCTTACGTCTGCCGATAAGGTCACGCATTTTTTCTTCAATATCTTCCTTTTTACCTTTTTTAAGCTTAAGAACGAGTGAAGTTATAACATAATCCGAATCGGAGTATACACTGTGTCTGTATGACAAATTAAGCTCTTCTTTTGAGAAGCTGCCCTTATTACCGTTTGAATCTATATGATTGCAACGCACCAGAACATCTTTCATTTCGCCGCCGTAAGCACCGGCATTCATAACAGCCGCACCACCGCACGAACCGGGTATACCGTAAGCAAATTCAAGTCCTGTAAGCTCCTTTGAAAGTGCATATTTACAAAGAACGGAAAGATTTGTACCCGCACCGACCTCAATTGTACATTCGTCAATATCCTTAATATAATCAAAGCCTTTACCGATGTGGATAACAGGTCTTTCTTTTATTCCGTCATCACTGACAAGAAGATTGCTGCCGTTACCTAAAATAAAAGGCTTCAGAGACAAGCTTTTAGCCGTTTCAATGATTTTCACAAGCTCAGCTTCATCCTTCGCAGACACAAAAGCTGCAGCGGGTCCTCCTGTTTTGAAGGAGGTATGATTTTTCATTGGCTCATTTTCTGTATAGTCAATTCTGCTTTTTTCAAGCAATCTGATGAATTCAGTCAAGAGAATTCCTCCGTGAAATTAGTATTGTACCAATGCAGCACCGATAATGCCTGCATCGTTGCCGAGAGTTGCTCTGCAAATCTGAGTCTGAACTTCCTGCTGCTTTGTATATCTCATTACAGCAACATGTTCTTCAATCGGCTTTAACAAGGTGTCACCTTCGTTGCAGATACCACCGCCGAAGCAAAGCATATCAGGCTGGAATGCATTGATTACATTCGCAGTGCCGAGTGCAACATAATAAATATAATCGTCGCACACCTTTTTTGCATACTCATCGCCTAAGCGCATACCGTCAAATGCAGTTCTTCCGCCGGCATTTTCGATATCACCGTCACAAAGCTCCCACATCTTACTGTCCTTATGCTCAAGCATAGCCGCCTTTGTCTGGTTGACAAGTGCCGTTGCGGAAGCATATCTTTCCCAGCATCCGACTCTGCCGCAATTACAGGGCTCGCCGTCAAACTTAATTACAACATGGCCCAATTCTCCGCCGCCGTCATTGCAGCCGGTGAGAAGCTTGCCGTCAAGCACGATGCCACTGCCGACACCTGTGCCAAGAGTAATGGCAATAAAGCTTTTCTTACCCTTACCGCAGCCGGCAATCGCCTCGCCTAAAGCGGCAGCATTTGCGTCATTTTCAAGATAAACCTTAACATTCGGTAACTGCTCATTTATATATCTGACAGCCGGTACATTATAAAAATCAAGATTATTGGCATAAACAATTTCGCCCACAGATTTATCAACAGAACCCGGTGTGCCGATACCTACAGATTCAATTTCTTCAACCTTTATGCCTGCATCCTCAGCAGCTGCATAGATACACTTGACGATATCATCAAAAATTTCCTTTGCAGGACGAGGCATATTTGTTTTTGCCTTACCTGTGCCAATAATTTCATATTTATCGTTAATAACGCCGACGGCAATATTTGTTCCGCCTAAATCTACTCCAACTTTATACATTTGAATCACCTCTTAAAAATTTCCCCACAGCTTGATTTCATCTTCCTGCGGAATAATATCTTCGTCCATACCAAGATTGTGCATAAGCTCTCTTGCAGCATTGTAGCCCATCTTTTTCTGACGGTTGTTCATAGCCGCAATTTCGATAATAACAGCAAGGTTTCTGCCCGGCTTTACGGGCACCACAGTATAAGGAACCTTGATACCGAGAATTTCAGTATATTCATTCTCTATACCCATTCTGTCATATACCTTTTCACTGTCCCAGGGTTCAAGCTGAATTACCATATCAATCTTTTCATTAAGCTTAACGGCACCCATACCGAAAATACGGCGGGCATTGATAATACCGATACCACGAAGCTCAATGAAATGCCTGATGTTATCAGGTGCAGAGCCGACAATTGTACGTGAGCTTGTCTTTTTGATTTCAACGGCATCGTCGGCAATAAGTCTGTGTCCTCTTTTGATAAGCTCAACTGCCGCTTCACTCTTACCGACACCACTGTCACCAAGAATGAGAACGCCCTCACCGTAAACTTCAACAAAAACACCATGACGAGTGATTCTTTCAGCAAGCTCAACATTAAGATAAGAAATAATTGATGCCATTGAGCGTGAGGTTGTATCCGTGGTTTTGAGAACAGGGACACCGTACTTGGGAGCTAAATCCAATATAGGCTTCGGGCAATCAAGACTTCTTGCAACTATTATGCAGGCGGGCTGCTTTGACATATATTTTTCAACCTTTTTATAGCCCTCTTCTTCATGAAAGCTGTTGACATACTCAACCTCTGCTTTTCCCATAAAGTTGATTCTTGCACTGTCAAAGAAATTATCGTATCCGGCTATAGTGAGACCGGGTCTGTGAACATCAGGAGAGGAAATAAAAATCTCCGACGGATCCTTGGGCAAATATAAGGTTTCAAACTGATTTTCCTTGAGTATTTTTGCAAGGGAAACAGAATATTTCGCTGCCATATTGCACCTCCAAGCGTACTTCTGTACATAATTATACTGATACATTATATAACAAAAAAAATAATATGCCAACTGTTTTGAGAGATTTTTTTTGAATTTATTTTAAATTTTTCCGATAAAAGCTGAAGAGAAGTGAAAAGCAGGTGATTCTGCACCACGAATGCAAAAATCACCTGCCATATATATTCTTTTATTCTTACTGATCCTCACCGAAGTCAGCGATATAAGCCTCAATGAGCTTTTCTGGCCAATCTGATACAGGCTCAAGCTTACCTGTGAAGAAGCGGAGAGTCTTGGGCTCATGAACAAATCTGAGTCCACCGATAAGATGTCTGTGATCATACACCCATTTTACACGGTCAATAACATATTCTGTCTGTGACAATGTGAACACTCTGCGAGGGAAGGCAAGACGAACCATTTCAACAGATGCAATATGCTCCGTTCCGTCCGGATTTCTTTCTTCTGACAAAGTACCTCTTTCCATGCCACGGATACCGCCACAAAGATATAAAGCAGCAACAAGCGAGCCTGCGGGATATTCTTCGGAAGGAATGTGACTTACAACCTCACGGGCATCAATGTGGGCACCTAAGCCGCCGCCCGGTGTAATCATCGGCACACCACATTCGTCAAGCTCTCTTACACAATGGTCAATAAACTGAGGTGCCTGAGAAATAACATCCAGATCCATTGTCTCCTCAAATCCGACAGTCATTGCTTCCATTTCTTTAACGGACATACCGCCATAGGTAAGGAAGCCTTCAAACATTGTGATATAATCTTCCATTTCATGGAAAAGCTTTTCGTCACGGACAAGAATTCCGCCACCTCTGCCGAAGCCGAACTTACGGGCAGAGAAATAAATAATATCAAACAAATCAGCAACCATACGGGTAATTTCACGTATGGATTTATCCTTCATTGATTCTTCACGGGTTTTGATAAAATAAAGATTATCCTGAAGCAAGGATGCATCGAGAATGGTAAGGATACCATGCTCTTTGGCAAGCTCGGTTGCCTGCTTCATGTTTTCGTATGAAATCGGCTGACCGCCGATAAGGTTTGTACCCGCTTCAAGGCGCATATATGCGATATTGTCTGCACCCTCACGCTCAATGCAAGCCTTAACCTTATCAAGGTCAATGTTTCCCTTAAAGGGCAGGTTGCTTTTTGCAATAAGGCCCTCATCCTTAACGAGCTCTTCAACTCTTGCACCAAGGCGTGTAACATGAGCCTTTGAGGTGGTAAAGTGATAATTCATAATGATGCAGTTATCCGGCTTCACAAAATGCTGAGCAATTATGTGCTCACAGGCACGGCCCTGATGTGTCGGAAGCAGATACTTGATTCCGAAAATTTCTTCAAGCTTATCACGCATACGGTAGAAGGTTTCGCTGCCGGCATATGCATCATCTGCACGAAGCATTGCTGACTGCATATTGTCACTCATTGCGTTAACACCTGAGTCGGTAAGCATATCCATAAAAATATCTCCGTTATGGAGAAGGAATGTATTGAAACCTGCTTCCTGCATTTTCGCAAGTCTTTCTCTTGCAGGTAATAAATTGAGCTTCTGAACGATTTTAACCTTGTGCATTTCCATAGGAACCGGTTTGCGACTGTAAAATTTAACTTTTGGCATTTTATCTTCCTCCGAGGTCTTGTCATTTAACATGAATTAGTATATAATGACTCTTACGATTAGTCAAACTGATGTTTTCGATAACAACAATCGAAAACATCGATGTTAAAACATATCAACAGAGGTAAACGCTATGGAAATAAGAAATCTTATCACTTTCGTTCATGTGGCTGAATTAAACAGCTTCACAAAAGCGGCACATATACTTGATTATTCACAATCTACCGTGTCTTTTCAGATAAAACAGCTTGAAACCGAATTGGATTGCCTGTTGTTTGAGAGGATAAACCATACCATCTCCTTAACCGAAGAAGGCAGAAAGCTGCTTAAGTATGCACAGAACATAACTCAGCTTACAGACGAATTCAATCAGAACCGCAATGCTGCAACTTCATTGAACGGATTTATTCATGTTGTCACACCGGATTCTGTGTGTGAGGATATGATGGCAACAAACTATGCAGATTTTCACAAGCACTACCCCGGTATCCGACTGAAATTCACCACGGCTGATACCGATGATATGTTCCGTATGCTTAACCACAATGAAGCTGACCTTATGCTGACACTGGATAATCACATATATCAGAACGATTATGTGATTGCAAAAGAAGAACAGGTCAAAATGCACTTTGTTACAGGCGTAAGCTCACCTTATGCAACGGAAAAGGAGCTTGCTATCCGTGACATTGCACATGAGCCTTTTATTCTGACGGAAAAGGGCATGGGCTATCGACGGGTTTTTGATAAAGCACTTGCAAAGCAATCCTTGGAAATTCAGCCTGTGCTTGAAATCGGCAGAACAGATATAATCACCGATGTTTTGTCAAAAGGTATCGGCATATCATTTTTACCCGATTTTGTTACAGACAAGGCAATCAGAGACGGAAGGCTCGTATATCTGAATGTCACCGATATCAAAACAGATATATGGAAGCAGCTGATATATCACCGCAACAAATGGATTTCACAAAGCATGAATGCATTGATAGAATACATCAAAAAAATGGAATTCAAAAATTAAAAGAACGGAGCCGTAAATCATTTAGACATACGGCTCCGTATTTTTAAATTATAACTCTTTCCTTTTCTTCACGTTGCTTTCTGAGAAGCATCTGACCTTCAAGGGGTGTTTCACATTCAAATGTGAAATTCATCATGGGATGCCTTGTTGAGTCTATAGCCTCCCCTTCTTCATTTCTGAGGTTCAACGCTTTAATTGTAAAGGGCTTTTTCCCTGCCGCCATACATTCAAGCTCATCACCTTCAAAAAAGCGATTACGTTGTGAACAGTAAGCGACTCCGTTTTCCCATTTTTCCACAACAGCCATGACATCCCATTCCCGGTTATAGCCGCCCTTATAGCTGATCTGAGCGTTATCTGACGGGTCATCATAGAAAAAGCCTGTGCAGTAATCACGGTAGCTCACCTTATGCATTTCATCAAGAATCCATTGCTCCGGCTTAAAATCGGGGGTGGGATTTTCAAAATAAGCATCAATCGCCATTCTGTATGCATTGGTCACAACAGCAACATAATAAGCAGATTTTGCTCTGCCCTCAATTTTAAAGCTTGTAATACCTGCATCAATCATTTCAGGTATATGCTCAATCATGCACATATCCTTTGAA
The DNA here is from genome assembly GCA_017472225.1 of Clostridia bacterium. Classification (GTDB taxonomy): domain Bacteria; phylum Bacillota; class Clostridia; order Oscillospirales; family Acutalibacteraceae; genus UBA6857. Next base: position 67,038 of record JAFUQS010000062.1, read on the forward strand.
TTGAGAATGTATGTTCCGCCCTCGTCCTCACCAACGGGGAAATATTGACCCGGTCTTTTTTCTTCAACAAGGCGATAATTCCAGCGACAGGGCTGAGCACACTCTCCTCTGTTGGCATCCCTGTTAACAAGATAATTTGATATGAGGCATCTTCCGGAAAAGGAAACACACATTGCACCGTGAACAAAGCACTCAATATCCATATCATCGGGGATATTATCTCTGAGTGAGCGGATTTCACTCATTTTGAGTTCTCTTGCAGTAACAACTCTTTTTGCACCAAGGTTGTAAAACGCATTTGCAGCAGCATAATTGACAATTCCGGACTGAGTTGAAATGTGAATTTCAGTATCCGGTGCATATTTTTTTGCATATTCAAGAACACCCAGGTCAGAGATAATCAGTGCATCAACTCCTGCACTGACAGCATTTTGCAAAAAAGACGGCAACTGCTCAAGCTCATCATTCCTCGGGAGCACATTACATGTGAGATACACCTTCACACCGTGAGAATGGGCATATTCCACAGCCTTATGCAACTCTTCATCCGTGAAATTGGCAGGGCCTGCTCTCATACCAAAAACAGTGCCGCCGAGGTACACTGCATCAGCACCGTATCTGACAGCGGCTTCTAATCTTTCCATATCACCAGCCGGAGCTAAAAGCTCCGGCTTTCTGATTACTTTGTTCATTCCTTTAGCCTCCGATATTGCCATAAAGCACTCTTGCTGTGTTTTCCTGATGCTCAGCGGCTGTTTCGGCAAGATAAATTTCACCTGTTGAAGTATCATGACAGAAGAAGTAATAGTCTGTATCAGCAGGATAAAGAGCAGCTTCAATAGCAGCCTTACCCGGGTTACAGATAGGTCCGGGAGGAAGTCCTGTCTGACTGTAGGTATTATACTTATCAAGATAAAGCGAATAGTAAACATCCGAGAAAAGATTGTATTCCTTGAGTGATGAAATATAATCTCTTGTTGAGTTCATTTCAAGGTTGGGGTATGTTGCACTATCCTTAAGACGGTTATGAATAACGGATGAAATATCTGCCATCTGTGTGCCGTCCTTGGCTTCTCTTTGAATAATCGAAGCAATGTTGATAATCTGATCCTGTGTCATACCAAGCTCCTTGAGTCTTGTGCTGTATTCAGCAGTCCACCTTGACTCAAAGTTGTTGAAAAGCTTTTTAAGAACGGAGCTTGCATTTTCACCGATATAGAAATCATAGGTATCAGGGAAAAGATAACCCTCTGCCTTAAGATATCTTCCGCTTACATTTTTAATTTCTGAAATAAAGGTATACTGGTCACCTATAATTTCAAGGTTAGCATAAAGCTTTTCAGCCTCACAAACCTCATACTTTTCTATTTTCTCGAACACCTGAGCAACGCTCCAGCCTTCAGGGAAGGTAAGACGGATTGTATCCTTTGCCACATTGCTTCTGACCATGATGCTTTCAAGCAGATTTTCGACACCGGCATCAGCATCAAGATAATAAGAGCCCGGCTCATATTCTATTCTTCTTGTTTCAACAAAGGCTCCGTTTTTGTCGTAAATATCGACCTCGTCATAATGCCTGAATTTGCAGAATATATCCGTTATAAGCGGCTGCTTTATCAGACCCTTATCTGCAAGAATATTAAAGACCTCGTCATAGTCTGAGCCTTCAGGGATTTCAACATAAACAGATGATTGGTCATCAGAATTTATAACAAGAATGTCATTGATTACAGCAAGAGCCACCGTTGATGCGGTAACCGTAAGAATAGTGATGAAAATAAGACAAACGCAGGTAACGAGCACACTCTGAACAAAGTTATACTTTCTTCTGCTTGTGCGCTTTTTTGCTTTTGAGGGAGCTGTACTTTTGCCCGACGGCTTCTGAGCTTTTGATGCAGTTCTGCCGTTTGCAGGTCTTTTTGCCGCAGCAGCTTTCGGATTGCCTGAAGCAGGTCTTCGCTGCGCCGACTGTCCTGTTCCCGATGCAGGTCTTCTTGCCGGCTGAGCTTGAGAAGCTCTCCTTGCCTGAGATGAAGCAGCCGTACCTGAGGGTCTCCTTGTCTGGGACGAAGCAGCACTTCTCGGAGCTGCACTTCTCGGAGCTGCACTTCTCGGAGCAGATGAGGGCTTGGTCACAGGGACATCATCTATATCGGGAATATGTAGCTCAAATTTTTTCGGCTTTGATGCCATAGGAACGCCTTCAGAGGCACTTCTTGAATCAATATTAACACTGAAATCGCCTAATGACGGTGTTTTTGTGGGATAATATGAACCTGAATTCTGACCGCCGAAGCCATCAGAACCTTCGTTGCGAAAACGATCATCCATAGTTATTCCTCCTCCATTTTGAAAATATATATCTTCTTATCGGTGATAAGATAATTAACCTTTACATCGTGTTTATCAAGAGATAAGCTATCGGAAAGACAGCTTTCAAAGCAAATTCCGACAGATTCGCCGCAGAACTCAGAAAGAAAACGATCATAGTAGCCTTTGCCGTAACCGAGTCTTCCGCCTTTTTTGTCAAAGCCGAGACCAGGAACAAGACAAACGGTATTTTCATCATAATCTGCCTTCTTGCAAAGCTCCTTTACCGGCTCTTTGATGCCGTACATACCTGTTATCATATCCTCAGGGCTTTCAGTGAAATAAAACTCCATGCTTCCTTCACTGTCAATGCACAAGGGAAAAGCAACTTTCTTGCCATCGCTCAAGGCTTTTCTGAACACAGCATCGATATTCACTTCACTGTTCACGGCTGAATACAGAAAAACCGATGTACATTCTTTATACATATCGCTTTCAGTAAATAAACGGCAAATTCTTTTCTGAAGCTCTGCCCTGTTTTCAGTATTATTCCGTATTGCTCTGTATTTTATGCGAAGTGAAGCTTTATCATCAGGTCTCATTTTGATTGAATCTGACTTCTGATTTCATCAGACTTTTCCTTTGAAATTAACTGAGCCACAATTTCAAGACCGAAATCAACAGCCACACCGGCACCCTTAGCAGTGATGAATCTGCCGTCACAAACAACATAATCCTCACTTATGTTTGCTCCGTCAAGCTCATTTTCAAAGCCGGGATAAGCAATTGCATTTCTGCCTTTAAGCAGCCCTTTATGACCTAAAATTTGAGGAGCAGCACAAATGGCACAAACAAATTTATCATTCTGAGCTGCAAAATCAATAGCCTTTTGCACCACAGGGCTGTTCTCAAGATTAAGAGCACCGGGCATTCCTCCGGGAAGAATAACGGCTTCAAGCTTATCGTCAAGAATTACATCCTTCAAAGAACAGTCTGCCGTTACCTTGATTCCGTGGCTGCCGCAGACAACTTCACCGGTTACACCGACGGTTTTCACCTCAAGGTGTGCCCTTGTTAACATATCAATGGGAGCAATAGCCTCCAATTCTTCAAAGCCGTCAGCAAGAAAACAATAAATCATTTGTGTCAACTCCTTTAATTCAACGCCAAATTCATATAGATATCCGTATATTGCCAATCCCTTTTAAGTTCATTATTTATGGGATATATCATTCCGAATTTTTTGGGAAAAGATATAATTGAAAACTCACTCATATCATACGGTGAAATAACAACACAGAAAGGTTTACTTACAATTTTCAGCACCTTTTTAAGCTCCTGCTCAAGCTTATCCTGTTCGCAAATAAATTCAAAAGCTATATCATCATTTTCATGAGTGAAACAACAATATGCAGAATCAGAAAGCTTCAAAAAATCAGCTTTTCCTTTTTTCATAGCAGCAACTGCATAGTCGGTTGCAGTTCCGCAGTAATCAACCATGTTTCCTTTGTAATTTTTTCTCATAGCTTTGAGTGTTTCAGCATTTGAAATGATTTCAACAGAAAAATCGGCTTGATAATCAGTTTCGAAAAAATTATTCCAATAATGCATTGCTTCCTGAAATCCGAACTTTTTATAATAATTATACAGTTCATCATTCGCAGGAACAAGACTGATATAATCAATACCCTCATTTCCGCAAAAAAGCTCAGCCTCTTTAATAAGCTTACCCATTAAGCCTTTTTTTCTGTATTGAGGCAATGTTGCAGCCGAATACAAGTAGTACCCTTGATAGCTTTTACCTTCAAAAGAGAGAGTATTTTTCAAAAGGTAAAAGGCCGAAACAGCTTTTCCGTTCTCAATTTCAGCAAAACAAAGAATGTCATTTTTATATTCCTCTTTGTAAATGCAATTTATATAACCATAATCGTCACCAAAAACCACATTCCATAAATCCCTAAGACTTTCTTTGTACTTAAGAGCATCAATCAACATACTTATATACAGCTTCGTATTTATCGGGCAGAAGTGCCGGATGATACGAAAGCTTTGCCCTTCTCAAGTTTTCAGCACCGACATCATCTTCACGGTCGATGTATTTATACGCTTTAAGCTCATTCATAACAAACTGCTGATTTATCATGGGATATGCTCCCCTTATATCGGGATAAGCCTTTTCAAAATGCACACAGAAGGCCTCATCATTCATTCTTTCGCCCATTGTGTAGGCAACAACTCTGCCGTCACATCTCAGAAGTCCGCCGACATATCCGAGCGCATCATAATTTTCAAAAACCAGCTTAATGATTTTCAATTCATTTTCAAGGTCACTTCTGAATTCGCTTTCACTTTTCAAAAGCCAATCCTCGCTCATCGCAAGACACTCATCGATATTTTCTGACGTGATTTTTTCATAAGACCAGTTGTTATTTCTCATAAAGAAAGAAATATGATTTCTTTTTGGCTGATACTTTTTACCCTTGAGGTTTATAAGGTCCTCCGAAAGATAAATATAATCAAAGCTGTCTCTTTCAAGAGTGATATCGAATTCCTTTCCGAAATTTTCTGAAAGGAATTCTGCATTTTCAGAATTCATACCAAAAATACCGAAGGTGGTTTTTCTTTCAATTCCGTCTTCAATAATCGCCTTTATTGCATTGTAAACATCGCCGTTGCCGACAGGAAAACAGTATTCTGCATAGTCTTCGACAAAACAGCACCTTGTTACAAGACAACCGCAGACCTCGGCAACAAGAATATCCATTTTTGCGCAGTATGAAAATATATTTCCGAAGGTGTATTCGCAAGTGAGAAAGCCGGACTGATTTATTTTTTCGTTAATCCAGTCCTTGTCCCCAAGAGTGGGACGGTGAAAATCAATCATTATTCAAAAGATTCCTTTCAACGGTATCAATTACCGTTTCTGATATTTCTTCTAACGGTAAGGGCTCACCGTCCTTGCCGCAGTGGATAATACTCCAACCGAGCTTTTCAGCCGCATATGCTGCTGCCTTGTGGCATGAAATGAGATATTCAACATCTCTTTCATGAACATCTTTTTTATTTTCATCACCCTGATATCTCTTTGAAAGAAGCTTCTGAGAAACATCAACGGGCATTTCAAGGTAAATTACCAGATCCGGGGCAGGAATTCCCATTTTGTTATATTCAAAATCAAAAAGCCATTCAAGATAACTGTCCCAATCCTTTTCATCAAGCTTCGTCATCTGATGGGATGCATTTGATGTTGTATATCTGTTTGCTACCGTAATTTTATCGGAATTATATTCCTTTTCCCAATATTTTTTATAGCTTGCATATCTGTCAACAGCATAAAAGGTTGAAGCTGCATAAGCGTTGACATCCGAAGGCTTATCGCCCATTTCACCGCCGAGATACATTTTGACAAGTGTGCTTGACGGATCATTATAATAAGGCAGGTCCAGAGTATAGGTTTCTATACCCTTACCGTTCAAATACTCTTTGAGAAGATTTGCCTGAGTGGACTTTCCGCTTCCGTCAAGTCCTTCTATCACTACCATTTTACCCATTTTTTATTTCTCCGAATCAATATGTAAGAATTACTGCAAAAACAGTGAGCTTTTCATTTTCGGTGCGATTTGCAATTGAATGCTTTTCACCGCCAAGGCAAACACAACTGTCACCCGGCTTGAGAATTTCAGTTTTGCCGTTGTCATCATAAGTGGCAGTACCTTCAATTATATAGAAAACCTCTTCTTCATTTTCGTGAACATGAGCACCGATTGAGCAGCCGGGCTCAAGGGTGATTGTGCCGATAAGTCTTGATGAGCCTTTATATTCACCCTTATCGAGAATTTCCCTGATAACAGCCTGTCCGTCTCCGCCTCTCATATTAACCTTAACATTAACTGTCATGTTTTCATTTCTTTTAATCATACATACTTCCCCCATTTTTACAATCCATATGATTATAACAACTTTTTTCGTTTTATTCAATGCTTTTTAATAAAATTTTACCGTTGAGTTTCAAATATAATAATTGACAAAATCCGTAATATATCTTAAAATGATAGAAATACACAATAGGATGTGATAAAATTGGCAAAAAGCGGAGCTTACCTCATCGGTATAACAGATTGCACGCAGGATGTATGTGCCGCATCGGGCAGAATTTCAACACAAAGCGGAACTGCTCTTGAAATATTTGAAAGAAGTCATGATGAAGAAAAAAATACAAAGCTTATCGGAAAGGTTACCCGTTCCGGTCATACTTCAACAATAGAGCACGCATTCTTCAACCTTGCTTTTGAAAATGTTTCAGTCGTTGTTGAGCAGTTCATGATTGAATTCAGACTTGCCTCTTTCACAGTAAAATCCCGTCGCTATGTTGACTTCAGTGACTGCGGATATTATATGCCTGAATTCAAAAATGATGAGGACAAGGCTGAATATACAAAAACCATTGATGAGCTGTTTGTGTCCTACGGCAAGCTTTGTGAAAGCGGTATTCCTAAGGAGGATGCACGTTTTGTTCTCCCCTATTGCTTCTTCAGTAATTTTTATTGCTCACTTAACGGCAGAGAGCTTGTCAATGTGCTCAATGCAATGATTTACGGCAGAGGCAGGAAAATTAAAGAGATATATGAAATCGGTATTTCACTTCTTGCTCAGGCAAGAGAGAAGACTCCCGGTATTTTCTCAGATTTTGAAGTAAAGGGCGAAAAATACCGTGATGAAGCTGACCTCGGATTTGGAGAAATTGCCGAGGACGAAACCGGCAGTGATAAATGCGAAATTCTTTCGGTAACTCAGGACGGCGAGAAAAATGTTTGCCGCACTGCTCTTATTGAGCAATATAATTATTCACCCAATCAGATTGAAAAAATCCTTTCTGATGAAGAAAATATCAGAAAAATTTTAAAGGCAGTTACCTCATCCGCAAGGGCAAGAGCTCTTGAAAGCTATAACTGTACAGTACGCTTTAACCGGGTTTCACTTGCGTGTCTGACTCACTTTGCACGCCACAGAATGCAAAGCATCTGCATTCCCGGGCTTATGAAAACAAGAAGAACAGACTATGTTGTGCCTGAAACCGTGAAAGAAAATGATGACCTTCTTAAAATATACGAAGGCTGTTTCAGCAAAATGGCAAAGCTTTACGAAAGCTTCAAAAACAAGGGTTATGACGAAAATCTTCTTATTTACTGTGTTCTCAGTGGCTGCACCCTTGACATTGTCACAACCATGAATGCAAGAGAAATGCTTTTATTCTTCCGTCTTCGCTCATGCACAAGAGCACAGTGGGAAATTCAGGAATATGCCGTTGACTTTCTTTCAAAGCTTCGCAAAATTTCTCCCGACCTTTTCTCACATTACGGTCCGAGCTGTTATGTGACAGGTGTCTGCCCTGAAGGACGACTCAGTTGCGGCAGAAGTGCTGAAATTAAAGAAATCTTTAAAAGCTTATAAAAAAATCAGAGCTTGACATTGAAAAATGTCAAGCTGATTTTTGGTATTATATTAAAAACAAAATAATATAATGTTCAAAAGGGTGTGATAGCTTTGACTGAAAAGTCGGTTAAAAAATACATAGAAAAAAGAGCGTGGAACGAAATTGAGGCAAGAGAAAGACTTGGGGTTACAAGTGGCATTGTGGGTATCATCTGCAATGTTATTCTGTGTGTGTTCAAATTTCTTGTCGGCGCAGTTACAAACTCCGTTTCAATAACTGCTGATGCTATGAATAACCTTTCAGATGCAGGCTCAAACATTGTTACAATTGCCGGTGCAAAGCTTTCAAACAAGCCTGTTGATAAGGAGCATCCCTTCGGTCACGGCAGAATGGAATATATTTCTGCTCTGGTCGTTGCATTCCTGATTTTTATGATGGGGTTTGAACTTGCAAAAAGCTCTGTTGAGAAAATTCTCAATCCCGAGGAAATCAAATTCAGTGTGTGGAATCTGATTATACTTGCCGTTGCAGCCCTTATTAAGCTGTGGATGGCATATTTTAATCATACTCTGTATAAGGTTACGGATAACCTTAATCTGAAGGCAATAAAAAAAGACTGTATTAACGATGGGATTTCAACTGTTGCAACAATGGTTGCTCTTGTTGTTTCCCGCTTCACAAGCTTCAAGGCTGCCGACAGCATAATCGGTCTGTTTGTTTCAGTTATAATCATTTTTGCGGGAATCAACATAGTCAAAGAAATAATCGGTCCCCTGCTCGGTCAGGCACCTTCGGCTGAAACAGTGAAGGAAATTGAAGCGCTCATTCTTAAGGAAAAGACAATCATCGGTATTCATGACCTTATTATTCACGATTACGGTCCCGGAAGAAGAATTGCATCGGTTCATGCAGAGGTGCCCTCAGACGTTGACATTGTTGAGGTTCATGATTTAATTGACAACATTGAAACAGAAATTCTCGAAAAGATGAACATCCTCATCTGTATTCACATGGACCCGATTGTTGTAGACGACGAACAGGTGAATCACTATAAAGAAATCACGGAAAAAATTATCAAAGGCTATAATCCGGATTACGGATTTCACGATTTCAAAATGGTTAAAGGCCCGTCACACACAAATCTGATTTTTGACCTTGTGGTTCCGCTTCCCGAAAAGAAAAAGCCAAGCAGTGAAATTCTCAGCGAAATCGAAAAATGCTTCAAAGCTTATGACAGCACAATAAATCTTGTTGTAAGAGTTGAACACTCATATGTTTAATAAATCAGCCACCGATACGGACGTTGTGTGAAAAAAGGCACAACATCTGACCGGTGGCTTTTTTGTGAAGTAAAATTATGTTGATGCAGCGGCTTGTTGAGCTGCCATTACACAATCAATTGTCAGCACAACGGCAAGAGCCACTATTTCATCCTGAGGGTTTGCAATATTGAGTTCATAGCAGTCACCCCAAGTCATCCATTCCTTCATAATGGTCACAATCGGTCTGCCGTTTTGCGTGATTTCATAATCGTGCGCCCAGAAGCTTCCTTCAATATTCCAGCCCAGACCGTCAATGCTGTATTTCGGTCTGAAAAACGTGAACTGCTTCACAATTTCAGCCACCTGAGCACCATTGACATAAACGAAAAAGCGAGGCAGGAAGCTCATAACCTTCTGCTCAATGAAAGCAACCTCTCTGCCGTTAAGGTCATAAACATGAAGTTTTTTTCCGAATGAAAAGAATTCGCCCTCAACGTAATATCTGTCATAACCGTATTCATCATAAACAGTGAATTTGTCATTCCATGAAAAAACCTTTTGTTTGATATAAAGTTTCATATTTGACACTCCTTCAGATTTTTCTTGCGTTAATTGTAGCATCGGACAATAAAGTTGTCAACATTCAGAAAATAATTGGCTGAATTTGCTCCCCTTTTAAAGCACACACAGCCGCTTCATATACCTTTTCAAAATCACAGACAATTGAAAAAGGTTTTTTTTGCGGATTATCCTGAGTCATAGGTATGAAATAATAATGCCTGAAATTCAAAAGCTCACCTATGTTTTTTGCCGAAGAGCTGAGAGAATCGTTTGAAGAAACACCGATTAAAACGGGCTTCTGATTTCTCAGGTGTGATTTCACCGCAAGGGTAACAGGCGTGTCATAAATACCGTTTCTGAGCTTTGCAAGGGTATTTCCCGAGCAAGGCAGAACAATCATCAGGTCTGTAAGATTTTTAGGACCTATGGGTTCAGCTTCTGTGAGCGTGTGGATAATCTTTTTTCCCGTAATCCTTTCAATTTTTTCAATAAAATATTCTGCAGTACCGAAACGGGTATCGGTATTATATGCGTTATATGACATTATGGGTATAATATTTATTCCCTTTTCTGTAAGGGCTTCGATTTGTCTTACCGAACGCTCAAAGGTACAAAACGAGCCTGTCAGAGCATAACCGAAGGTAAGTCTCTTTTCCATAATCTTCTCTCCTTTTAAAGCATATGTTCCACGAGCTCCGCAATTATCCCTGCTGCTGAACGGGCAACATATTTTCCCGGAAGGCCTCCTGCAAAAACATACTTTTTATTCTCTTTTGCAAAGAATGATTTTTCTGCTCCGAAAGGCTTTGAAGCAAGTTCAAAATATATTGAATCATCTTTTTGACAGGAAATGTCAGCTTCAGAAAAGATATTTTCGGGAACCGTGTTAAAAATATAATCGAACAAATAAATAACGGTGCTCATTTCTTTCAGATTCACCGTTTTCAGTCCAAGGCAATCGGCTTCAACAAGCTGCTCCTTGCTTCTTGCCGCAATATAAACATCCATATTGACATTTTTCAAAATCAATGCCAATGCCTTTCCAACTCTGCCAAAGCCGGTTATAAGCACTTTTTTGCCGACAATGAGACTGCCAGTATTATTGAGCAACAGCCTCAAGGCACCCTGTGCCGTTAAAAAGGCATTGAATTTTATAAAATATCCGTAATCGCAAATATCCTTATATATCACATTATTTCTTTCAAAAATATCCTTGACTTCGCCTTTTATCATACCGCCGAAAACGAGCTGTTCAGGTTTTATAAACTCTGAAAGTTCTGCTGCATCAAGCTTAAAATCCGGATTATCCGAATAAATAAGCTTTCCGTCACTGCTGAACGGAATCGGTAAAATCACAACCTTTGCATTCTTAAGTCCGCTATATACATTACCGACAGTGCAATTTTCCCTTTGACAGTTGTATCCTTTTTGACTAAGGATATCCGTAAGGTGTTTTTGCCTTGAATCGCCGCCGATTATGAGTATTTTTTCGTTCATAAAGGACTCCTCCGAAAAATCTTGTTCTGTTTTCATTATATGAAATAAATTTTTTCGTGTTAATTTCAGTTTAAGTGTTTACTATTTTTTGAAAATGCAATATAATGTAGAATGTAATATAATGCGAGGTGCTTTAGTTATGCATGAAATAGATAAACTGTTGGAAGAAAAAAGAAAGATACATTTTATCGGTATCGGCGGCAGCGGAATGTGTCCCCTTGCTGAAATTCTCCATGCCTGGGGCTATGAGATTTCAGGCTCAGACAATAATACAGGTGACAACATCGATAAGCTTCGCAGTATGGGTGTAAATGTAATTCTCGGTCAAAAAAAAGAAAATATTGAGGGTGCTGAAATTATTATTTACACTTCAGCAATTCTTGAAACTAATGAGGAGCTTATTGCCGCAAAAAGCAGCGGTATCCCCTGCTTTGAAAGAAACAAGCTGTTCGGTGCAATCACAAGGAAGTATTCCAACTGCATAGGCGTTTGCGGAACTCACGGCAAAACTACCGTAACATCAATGCTTTCACAAATTCTTATTATGGCTGAAAAGGACCCCACAACTGTAATCGGCGGCAGACTTCCCCTTATTGACAGCCACGGCAGGGCGGGTAAAACTGACCTCATGGTTTGTGAGGCTTGTGAATATCAGGCTCATTTTCTTGAGCTTTCACCTGATGTTGCTCTGATACTCAATGTTGATGAGGATCACCTGGAATTCTTCAAAAATCTTGACAATATTATCAAGTGCTTCACGGAATTTTCCCTTCTTACAACAAATACCATAATTTATAACGGCGATGATGAAAACACAATCAAGGCTGTGGAAAATGTTGACAAAAAGAAAATTACCTTCGGTCTTGCCTGCTCGAATGATTATTACGCCGAAAACATTACATATAACAGAGGCTCCTTCCCTGAATTTGATGTGATGCACAATGGCATAAAAGTAACTCACCTTGCTTTGAGCATCCCCGGTGAACACAATATCGCAAATGCACTCGGTGCTTTCGCCACAGCCGTTAACGCAGGCTGCACTGCTGAGGAATGTAAGGACGGTATTGAAGCATTTTCAGGTGCGGGACGCCGTTTTGAGGTTCTCGGTGAGTACCGTGGCATCACAATCGCTGATGACTATGCGCACCACCCCCATGAGCTTGAGGTGACACTTAATGCTGTTATGAAAATGGGCTATAACACTGTATGGGCAGTCTTCCAGCCCTTCACATATTCAAGAACATCAATTCTTTTTGATGATTTTGTCAGGGTTCTCAAAATTCCCGATAAGTGTGTTATGACAGAAATTATGGGATCAAGAGAGGTCAACACCTACGGAATTTACACAAAAGACCTTGCTGAAAAAATCCCCGGCAGCGTATGGTTCAACACCTTCGATGAGGTCGTTGACCATGTACTTGAAAATGCAGAAAAGGGTGACATTGTTATCACTCTCGGCTGCGGTGATATTTATAAGGCTGCAAAAATGATGGTGGAGAAGCTGAAATAATTGGTAAAATTTTCACTGCATTATCCCCTTTTTCCCTGCCATAATATAATCAACGGATAAGTCATAGCGTTTGCGGCTTCTCCGTGACGATTGATGCGGGGAAGCCCAGGCGCAATCGTATAGATAAAAAAACCTACCCAGTAACAATCGGGTAGGTTTTTTCGTATAAAAGTAAATCATTTCTGGCTTGCAATATATTCAACCATTTCACCAACGGTCTTATATGCCACAAAATCCTTTGCATTAACATCTGCTCCGAGCTCTGACTTGAGGTCATTGATGAGGCACATTGTGTCAAAGGAGCTTAAGCCGAGATCAGACTTAAAATTGTCTTCACTCTTGATTTCGTCAGCTTCCACGTAGTTTTCAAGGATTTCAACAAACTGTTCGTATGTACACATTCCGGTTTTCCCTTCCTTTCCGCATCTGTCAATGCAATTTTTTCGAGGATTTCTCCCACAGTTATATCAGGGTTTTCAGCACCGATAACAAGAGACTGCGCAATCTTTGAATAAAGAATGGTAAGGTCATATTTTGCCTCAGGCTCTTGTCTGTATTCAACAATGAAATCAAGACCGCTGTCGGATGTTCTGTGAAGCACGGTTACATAAAGAGGAATCATAGTAGCTCCGTTGTTATACCAGATGCTTCTTGCAGTTTTTTCCATTTCTTCATCAATGCTTGTCAGCTTCATCATCGGCTGATAAGAAAGACCAAAGCTATCATAGGTTGAGTCAAATTTAGCATCCTCAGGCATTGACTTATGCCTTTCCTGAAGTGTTTCAAGGAAAGCAAGACTTGAATGAAGATACATTTCATTCTGAATATCAGAAATCTTTCTGACAGACTCGGCAAAGGTCTGCTCAGGTTCAATTATGCTTCTCATGGGAAGGAAGTTGATTCTGAGTCCTCCTGATTTCTTCTCGGCGATTGTGCCACGACGGTTAATAATCATTTTAAAGGAAACATCCTTCTGATTATCATTGAAGCAGGAAAGACCTGTGCGAACACCCATTGAAATGGCAGCGAAAATTGAAAGACCCTTTTCGTCACACATCTGAATAAGCTTCTGACTGTCTTCAGCACTCATGCTGAACTTGAGCATTGAGGCATCAGGCAAACCGGAATGAATATCGGCAAAGCGATGCTCAGGGTGCTTTACCTGTTGCTGCTTGAGTCGGTTATCAATCATATAATCTGTGAAAATCGGCTCATCGGTTTTCGCAAGTGAATCATACCAATACTGTCTGTCAATTTCATGCTGCTCCGAGGTTTCATATGCGAGCTCCTTTTCAAGAACGGGAATATAGGGTCGCATAGGCTTCGGGTAAGCAGTGCCCTTTGTTTTATGAAGATATATTTCAATCACATCGTTAACGAAAATCTTAAGAGAATAGGCATCCATGGCAAGATGCTGAATTCTCATGAATATACCCTTGTATCCGTCTTTAAAATCAACAAGAGCTATTTTGTGAAGCTCACAATTGAACATGGGAATGTTGGTTCTTGAAAACTCGGTGAGCTTTTTCTCAGCTTCGTCAACTGTCATGTTGCTGTAATCCCACTCTTCAATTTTAAGTTCACTTTTTTCGGTAACATACTGAAGAAGGCTGAGCTTTTTGCCCATAACAAAACGAAGGCGCATTGTGTCACAACGGCTTATGGCTTCATAGATAGCTTCCTTCATTACCTTTTTATCCATTTCACCCTTCCAATAATATCCGAAGCCGATGTTATTAACAGGATAACCTGAGCCGTACTTCAATGACATAAGATACATCATCTTCTGCGAATTGCTTATAGGATACGCTTTGACGGTTTTACCATCGGGAAGTTTCTTTTCAATCATTTTTTCTGTTCTCCTTAAAGTAAAATTCGGTGCGCTTTATTTTTCCTGAAGAAGTTCTTGTAAAGGGCTTGTTTCTGATTCTGAAGGAATCAATCTGTCTGTCAGAATTAAGTCCTGTATTTACACGGTCAACTATTTTTTCAATTTCTCCTTCAATGTCAACAATTTCCAATGAGGAAGCAAGAAGCTCATCGGGGAAAATTTCTGCAATAATGCTGTCCTTTTCTGCATAAACCACAACTTCTTTAACTATTCCGTCATCAACAAAGCAGTTTTCAATTTCCTCAGGAGAAATATTTTCGCCGTTAGAAAGAATAATCAGATTTTTCTTTCTGCCTATAAGGTAAACATGATCACCGTCAATATAGCCGAGGTCACCTGTACGAAGAAATCCGTCTTCAGTGAAAACCTCCTTGGTTCTTAAGGGCTTTTTATAATAGCCGAGCATAACCGATGGACCCTTGACCTGAATTTCACCGTCCATCACTCTGACCTCATCTGTTCCGAGAAGCTTTCCGTTTGAATATTTGCAGTTGTCCGAAAAGTCAGATGTTGTGATACGGGGACTGCATTCACTCATGCCGTAGCCCTGTCTTGCAGTAATACCGTACTGCTCAAATTCATCGATGAGAGCACCGCTGAGAAAAGCACTTCCGGCTATCATTCTTCTGAAATTTCTGCCCACAACAAGCTCTGCTGCTTCTCTTTTGGAAAGCTCAGGATGTTTTCTTTCGGCAATTTTAATTTTTGTGAGAACAGATTTACACATGGAAGGGACTATTCTCATAATAGTCGGCTCAAATCTGAGAAGGTTTTTATAAAGATTTGTAAGCTTTCCGTTAAGGCAAAGGGTACCGCCGTCATAAAGAGTTTTAAGCACATCACAAGCATAGCAGAAAACATGGTGCATAGGAAGAACCGAAAGGCTTACATCGTCATCATCCATACTGTATGCCTTATAGCTCGAGTTGGCTGCAAGGCTGCGATTTGAAAGCATTACGCCTTTTCTCTCTCCCGTGGTTCCCGAAGTGTATATTATAAGTGCGCAATCTTCGGGCTTTTCCTCTATATCAGAAAGAGGAGCAAATTCGGATTCTGAAGAATAATTTCTGAAAATATCTGAAAACCATTCTCTGTCGCCAAGAGAAATTATTTTTTTAATATTACCGTAGCTTTCATTGATTCTTTCAGCCTTTTGCAGAAATTCTTCCTCACAGAAAAGCATTTCAACATCCGCATCATTAAAAAGCTGAGTTGCTTCTTCAACAGTGATATCCGGAGCAAAGGGAACAACAACATTTCCGCTGAAAATCATACCGGTAAGACAAGCTATATATTCATAACTTGTTCTGCCTATAAAGCCGATATGAATCCTGTTCTTTTCAATTGAACTGATATAACGGCAAACAGCAAGGCTATCTTCATAAAATTCACTATAGGATTTAATGTGCAGCTCTTTGTTTGCATAAAAGCGACAGAAATCCTTGTTTGCGTAAGTTCCTGCGGCAAATCCGGCAAGCTCCCTTACTGTTGAAAGCTGTTTTTCCAACTTTTAAACACATCCTCATTCAGTTTTAAGATGAATAACTTCCGATTCTCTAATATCAAGTGCTTTACTTTCACATAAAAATTATCCCTGAACGGATAACATACCAATGGTCGGAAAGTCAACATCTAAGTCATTATTATACATTATAACTTTTTTTAATTTTTATGAAATTGTGAACAAATTGTAACGAATACAACATGAGTGTGCAAAAACAACTTCCTGACTTATAAAAATCAGGAAGTTGTATATGCTTTATTCAAATCCTTCAAAGGTTACATTGTTTTTCTTCATTATATCTTCATTTGAAAGAACGGCGCCCGCTGACGGGAGATTCTTTGATTTATATCTTGAAGGCTTGACAAATTCACCTTCAATATATTCACGGACAACCGAAAGCTTCTGATTCTTTTTTATTGTTATGCAGGCAACACCCTGTGTATCCTTCATGGCTTTAGGTGCGATAACTGCAGTGTCAACAAGAAGACATCTTCCTCCCGTTGTTTCAAGCACAATCTGCTTATCCTCATGAATATAAAGAAGTGAAACAAGAGGTGACTTATCGGAATAAGCCTTGATAAGCTTCTTTCTGTTTGTCTTTGTGGCATAGGAAGAAAGGCTTACCTTTGCAGCTTTTCCGTTTTCAAAGAAGAACATCATAAAGCCTTCATAACCCTTGGTAACAACCATATAAACAGGCTGCTCCCCTTCTTCCATTTCAAGCTTAGCCGGAATATATTCGCCGAGTACACTTGCTTTAGAGTCGGCAAAATCTGAAACCTTTGCTTTATAAACCTGATGCTTATCCGTAAAGAACAGAAGGTCGTTGTTGTTGGTAGTTTCAAAGCTCTGGGCAATTTCGTCATTTTCCTTAAGCTTATGCTCACCGCCCATACGAAGCGACAGCGGTGTGATTTTTTTGAAATAACCGCCCTTTGTGAAGAAAAGATTAACCGGGTAGTCGGGTATTTCTTCTTCTGTTTCTTCCTCTTCAAGCTCTGAAGTATAAAGGATATCACTCCGTCTGTCCTTGCCGTATTTTTTGACGACATCCTTCAGTTCATCAATAATTATTCTTCTGATTCTTGCCTTTGAGGACAAAATATCGGTCATATCCTTGATAGTTTCTTCAAGGTTTTCGATATCCTTAAGACGCTTGAGGATATATTCACGGTTTAAGTGACGAAGCTTGATTTCAGCCACATACTCAGCCTGAATTTCATCAATGCCGAAGCCTATCATCAAGTTGGGGATAACTTCGCTTTCTTCCTCAGTTTTTCTGATAATTGCAATTGCTTTATCAATATCAAGAAGAATTTTTTCCAGACCTTTGAGAAGATGCAGCTTACTTTGTGCCTTGTTAAGGTCAAAATTAACACGCCTTCTGACACATCTTCCTCTGAAACGAATCCACTCAATAAGTATATCCTTGACACCCATTACTCTGGGATATCCGTCAACGAGCACATTGAAGTTGCAGGAGAAGGAATCCTCCAAAGGTGTCTGCTTATAAAGCTTCTGCATCAATTTATCCGGGTCGATACCACGCTTAAGGTCAATTGTAATTTTAAGACCCTGTTTATCTGTTTCGTCACGGATATCCGTAATTTCCTTGATAGCCCCTGCCTTGACACGTTCAATTATTTTGTCAATAATTGCTTCAGCCGTTGTTGTGGGCGGAATTTCCTTGATATCAATACAATTGAAGGTTTTATCATAAGTATATTTTGCTCTTACCTTGATGCCGCCTCGGCCTGTACGGTAAATCTCCTCCATTTCCTCACGGTTATAAAGGATTGTGCCGCCACCCACAAAATCAGGGGCGGGCATTGTGTCAATGCAGTTGTGATTCTGGTCTTTTATAAGCTCAATTGTTGTTTCACAAAGCTCACGAAGGTTGAAGGAACAGATTGAGCTTGCCATACCAACAGCAATACCAAGATTGGAGTTTGCAAGAATTGACGGGAATGTAACGGGAAGAAGTACAGGCTCCTTCATTGAGCTGTCATAGTTATCAACAAGGTCAACGGTATCCTTATCAATTTCGCCGAAAAGTTCCGCACAGATGCTTTCAAGCTTTGCTTCGGTATATCGGGGAGCCGCATAGTGCATATCCCTTGAATAAGCCTTACCGAAGTTACCCTTCGAGTCAACATAAGGATTAAGAAGTGCCTCGTTACCCCTTGAAAGGCGAACCATTGTTTCATAAATTGCCGCATCACCGTGAGGATTGAGACGCATTGTCTGACCGACGATGTTTGCGGATTTTGTTCTTGCACCGTTAAGAAGTCCCATTTTATACATAGTGTATAAAAGCTTTCTGTGAGAAGGCTTGAATCAGTCAATTTCGGGAATTGCACGGTAAAGGATAACACTCATGGCGTAAGGCATATAGTTGATTTCAAGAGTGTCGGTAATTCTTTGCTCAATCATTTCACCCGCATTTGCAATGTGGGTATTTTTAAGAATATCAGCATCATTTGATTTAGGCTTATCCGATGATTTTTTTCTTGCCATTTATGTTCCTCCTTTCAGCTTACATCGGTCATATCAATATAAAGATGACCGTAGTTGGCTATATAATCCTTTCTTCCCGAAAGGTTGTCTCCAAGAAGAAGGTCAAACTTTTCCGCAGTAGCTTCAGCTTCGGCAGGATCAATTTTGATAAGTCTTCTTGTTGCAGGATTCATTGTTGTAAGGTTCATCATATCTGCGTCATTTTCACCGAGACCCTTGGAACGCTGAATTGAATATTTTTTGCTTCCGATTGCCTCAAGCGCATCGGTTTTTTCTTTCTCTGTATATGCAAACCAGGTTTCGTTTCCGCTTGTGATTTCGTAAAGCGGTGATTCGGCAATGAAAACCTTACCCTCTTTGATAAGAGTGGGCACAAGACGGTAAATCATTGTGAGAATAAGCGTTCTTATCTGATAGCCGTCAACGTCGGCGTCGGTACAGATAATAATTTTGCTCCAACGCAGATTATCCATTGAAAAGGTTGATAGATTTTTCATACCCTTTGCACTCACTTCAACACCGCAGCCCAGAACCTTCAGAAGGTCAGTAATAATTTCGCTTTTGAAGATTTTTTCATATTCACTTTTAAGGCAGTTGAGAATTTTACCTCTGACGGGAATGATTGCCTGGAATTCCGAGTCTCTTGCCTGCTTACAGGCGCCGAGAGCAGAGTCACCTTCCACTATGAAAAGCTCTCGTCTTTCAATATCCTTACTGCGGCAATCAACAAACTTCTGCACTCTGTTTGCCATATCATTTGAGGTGATAAGGGTTTTCTTGAGATTGAGTCTTGTTGTTTCTGCCTTGACACGGCTTCTCATATTAACAAGCACCTGGTCGGCAATTTTATCCGCTTCAAGCTTGTTTTCGATGAAATATATTTCAAGCTGATGACGGAGAAACTCGGTCATAGCCTCCTGAATGAATTTGTTGGTAATAGCCTTCTTGGTCTGATTGAGATAAGAGGTTTCTGTTGAAAATGAAGAGGAAACAAGCACTAAGCAGTCTGCAATATCCTGGAATTTGATTTTAGAATCGGACTTAGTGTATTTTCCGCTTTGCTTAAGATAAGCATCAATCTGCGAAACGAACGCACTTTTAACCGCATTATCGGGAGAGCCGCCGAATTCAAGAAAGCTTGAGTTATGATAATATTCAATAAGCTGCTTTTTGTTTGAGAAGGTAAGAGCAACATTAAGACGTACCTTATACTCGGGAAGATCCTCTCTGTCCTTACCGCTTCTTTCCGTATTCCAGAACTGAACTGAAGTGAGTGACTCCTCACCTACAATTTCCCTGACATAGTCGCTGATTCCGTTTTCATAGTAATAAACAAAGGTTTCAAAGCCACCCTTAATCTGATTTTTAAGCTCAAAACGGATTTTCGGGTTAACAATTGCCTGACGCTGCATCACCTGCTGATAATATTCAAGGGAAATATCAATATCGGTGAAAACCTCAAGGTCAGGCTTCCACTTGATTCTTGTGCCTGTATCCTTTTTGCCGTAAGGCTCTGATATAAGTCCGCCGATGTTGACACCCTTTTCAAAGTGAAGGGTATGCTTTTCGCCACCGTATTTGATTTCAGCGTCCATATATTCACTTGCGAACTGAGTGGCACAAAGACCGAGACCGTTAAGACCAAGTGAATATTCATAGCTGCCGCCGGAGTTTGTTTTATACTTACCGCCCGCATACATCTCACAGAACAGAAGCTCCCAGTTATACTGGTCATATTTTTCATTGTATCCCACAGGAATGCCACGGCCGAAGTCCTGAACCTCAACCGAGCCGTCGGAAAATCTTGTTACAATAATTTTATCGCCGTTGCCTTCTCGGGCTTCGTCAATGGAGTTTGAAAGAATTTCAAAAACTGAATGCTCGCAGCCGGAAATACCGTTAGAGCCGAAAATAACGGCAGGTTTTTTTCTGACTCTGTCGGCACCTTCAAGTTTTTCGATATCTTCGTTTGAATATCCTGCTTTCTTCGCCATTTTATATCAAATTCCTTTCATAAAAAATGAAACTGAAAATCACAAAATGTTGTGGAATAATTTACATTTTTGCACAACACTTATACTTTACACTATTTTCACAAAAAAATCAAGAGTAAAAACCGTTCACAGCGGCAATCAGCTTCTGCTTTCTACAAACCACCTGCCTTCGTCTTCAAAAAGGTATGTGATTTTGCCGTTTATTCTCACTGTATAGCGGATTGCCGTGCCGCCAACCTTGAAAGCACAGGCTCGCCTTATATCGGTTACCTTATCAATTTCATATTTTCTGCCGTCCTCCCATGTAATATTCATCGGAAGAACATTTCCTTCTTCGTCAAATTGAACCAACACTTTGACATATACTTTTCTGTTTTTCATTTTCCCACCTTACTTAACGGTATCTCATAAAAGGCAATGGCACCTTCTCTTTATGCTCCGGCATTTTTGTTTCCGTCATAAGGCAACAGTTAAAAATCGCCTTTTCACCGAATCTCTGCCGTAATTCCATAACTGTATCATCTAATATTTTTTGTTTTTCGTGCCGTTTGTAATCCCCCGTCAATTCAAGCTGAACAGGACTGTTTTCACTTTGCAGATTTATTGCAGTGACCGTTACACTTCTCACATCATAATTCCACAAATAATTTTTTTGAAACAAATCAAGCGCAGTTTTTGCGATTTCTCCCGCAGACTGAGTCACATATGGTGTACTTCCCTGAAATTGACGTGTTACGAGTTGATTATCCTTAACAGCAATCTGAACTGCGGTGGCTTCAAGATGAGCTTCTCTGAGGCGTTTTGACACATTCTGAGAAAGAGAAAGCATAACCTTCCACACCTCATTACTGTCCACCAGGTCTGCAGTGCAGGTTATTCCGTGACCGATGCTTTTTATGGGAATTTTTTGTCCGTCAGACATCACACGGGAAAAGTCAAGCCCGTTTGCTTTTTGCCACATATCTTCTCCAAGCACACCAAAAATCAACCTGAGCCATTCGGACGAACAAGCAGCAAGCTGACCTACTGTATTTATACCGTATGAATTAAGCTTATCACCTGTTTTGGGACCGATTCCGAAAAGAACTCTCACAGGTAACGGATGTACTTTTTCTTTATAATTTTCCCTTGAAATTTCAAAAACCTCGTCTCGACCGGCAAGGTCGCTGCCTAATTTTGCAAAAATTTTGTTATAAGACAACCCTATTGATACTGTAAGACCCAATTCATTCTTGAAGGCTTCACGGATTTCATCGCAGATTTTTTTTGCACCTCCGAACGCTTTGATGCTTCCCGAAATATCGCACCACACTTCATCCAGACCCATCGGTTCAATTTTATCAGTGTAGCGGGAATAAATATCATGAGCGAGAGAAGAATATTTCATATATTGCTCAAAATGAGGTGGGATAATTATAAGGTCGGGACATTTTTGCTTTGCCTGCCATATTACCTCCCCTGTTTTCACTCCGCACTTTTTGGCTTCTTCACTTTTGGCAAGAATGATTCCATGGCGATCCTCCGTGCTTCCGCCAACAGCCACAGCCTTACCTCTGAGTTCAGGATTAAGACTGCATTCAATTGACGCATAGCAGGAATTCATATCGGAATGTATAATAACCCTATCCATTTTCTCACCACCAAAAAAGAACATTTGTTCGATATAATTATAGGATAGTTCCCCTTTTTTGTCAATATATTCTGTAAGGTTTTCATAGATAATTTAAGGTTGATAATTAGTCGGTATTGTGTTGGAATAAATCGCACCAAGCCGAAAACCTCTCTGTGGCAGCAAAGCCACAAAGAGGTTTTTTTACATAAAAAAGCACCCTGCTGATGCAAGGTGCAATTCTTTTAAAATAAATTATTCAGCGTCTGCTGCTTCTGCTTCTTCAGCAACTGTTTCTTCTGCTGCTTCTTCAGCTACTTCTTCAACAGCTTCTGCGGGCTCGATAAGAGCACGGATTGAAAGGCTTACACGCTTCTTATCGAAGTCGATTTCTGTGATTTTAACCTTAACAACCTCACCGATGGAAAGAACTTCCTTGGGAGAAGCGATATGGCGGTCAGCAATCTGTGAAATGTGAATAAGACCGTCAATGCCGTCGATAACTGTTGCAAATGCGCCGAAGGTTGTAAGACCAACAACTGTTGCGTCAACAACTGAATCAACAGGATAATCTCTCTTGAGGATTTCCCAAGGATTATCTTCGATTCTCTTGTAGCCGAGAGAAATCTTTCTCTTTTCGTTGTCGAGAGCCTTAACATAAACCTTAACTGTGTCGCCTACATTAACAACCTCTGAAGGATGCTTGATTCTCTTCCATGAAAGCTCGGAGATATGTACCATACCGTCGACGCCGCCAAGGTCTACGAATGCACCGTAGTTTGTGAGTGACTTAACAGTACCTGTGAATTCCTGACCTTCAGCAATGTTTGCCCAGAAAGCATCAACAGCTTCCTTGCGTTCCTCACGAAGAACGGCACGGATTGAGCCGACAACTCTCTTCTTCTGCTCGTCAAGATCAATGATTCTGAACTTAACGGTCTTCTTTACAAGCTGGCTGAGATCTTCATCCTTTGCAAGACCTGTAAGTGAAGCGGGAATAAATACTCTTGCACCCATGGGGTATGCAATAACACCGCCTCTTACTGCTTCTGCAACAACAGCTTCAACGATTTCGTCGTTTTCTTTTGCTGCAACAATGTTCTTCCATGATGCTCTTCTGTCATAAAGACGCTTGGAAAGCTTCATGGTGCCTTCATTATCATTTGTTTTCATGATAATAAGGTTGAGTTCGTCACCGATCTTCAGTTCCTTTGAAGGATCGGCTGTGGGATCATTGCTGTACTCTTCAACAGGGATAAAGCCGGCGTACTTTCTGCCGATATCAACCTGAATCTCATTAGGGGCGATGCCAACAACGATGCCAACAACATTCGGATTATCACTTGTATCGTCAATGCTATCTACTGCTGCATAGAACAACTCCTGATCCATAGTCTCCTTTGAATTTTTTTGCTCATTAAAGTTTTCGGTCATAATGACTTCAACCTCCTTTATTATACGTGCAGGTGTGGATGCACCCGCTGTTATACCAATTTTTCTGAAGGGCGAAAAATCAATACCCTTCAATTCGTCCACTCTCTCGATGAGATAGGTCTGCGCATTCTCACTGCAGACATTATTGAGCTTAACCGTGTTTGAGCTGAACCTGCCGCCGATGACTATCATAGCGTCATTTTTCTTCGAAAGCTCAGCCGCTTCATTCTGTCTGTCCTGAGTCGCTCTACATATTGTATCAAAAGAATTTGAATTTGTACATACTTTTTGAATAATTTTTGAGGATTTTTTCCATTCTTTTACCGAAAAAGTTGTCTGTGCGACAACAATAATTTCTTCATTAGAAAATTCAGGATGATTTTCAAGAATCATACACAGCTCTTCTTCGTTTTTAAAAACAAAGGACTTGCCTTTACAGTGACTTCTGAAGCCACAAACCTCAGGATGCTTTTCATCACCTGCAATGAGAACAATATTGTCTTCTTTTGAATTTTCTTTGATTATCTTGTGTATCTTTAAAACATAAGGACAGGTTGCATCAATATAGCTTATTGAATTATTTTTCAGCATTTCCAGAGTTTCTTTTGTAACACCGTGGGCACGGATGACAACCTCATATCCATCAGGTGTCTGTTCGGGAGAATTGATTATTTTAACACCCTTACCTTCAAGCTCCTCAATAACAACAGGGTTATGGATAATAGGACCCAAGGTACAGACATTATGGCCTTCATCAACTAATTTGTAAAGCATTTTAACAGCCCTGTTAACACCGAAACAAAAGCCTGCTGTTTTTGCTACTTCGACCTGCAATGTTCTTCCTCCCACAATTCTTTGATTCTGTTCATAATAAGCTCTGAAGCTTTCTTCATTTCTGCTGATTTATCCTCACCGGCAAAACCAAGCTCACTGTTTCTGATAACAGAGCCGAAGCGCACAATTGCTTTTGAGCGTATCGACCTTTGCTCTTTATATATGCAGCACGGGAGAACATCCGCACCTGTCACTCTGGCAAGATAACCGATACCCGTTCTTCCTTGTGTGGGAGGTAAACCCCCTCTTATTCTTCTGCCTTCGGGAAAAATCCCCAATGCCCATCCCCTGTCAAGCACTTCCTTTGCATATCGCAGAGCCTTTCTGTCAGATGTCGCTCTTTTTACGGGAAAGGCATTCATGTTCCTTAAAACGACAGCAATAAACGGATTACGGAACAATTCGCTCTTTGCCATGTAATATACCTTTCTCGGACAGTTCGCCACAATCAGAGCCGGATCCGAAAAAGCAACATGATTACAAGCTATTATAAGTTTACCTTCCTTCGGTACATTTTCCCTGCCATAGCAACGGGATTCATAAACAATGCGGGAAAGCACCCACAATGGCGGTGCAACAAAAGGATAGAGCTTATGGTCTTTAATTTTTGAATAGTCAAAATACAATTAAATCAACTCACTAAAAACAGTTTTATGTTTTTAGATTGTCCTTAATTGCTCTGTTTATTATTATCGAACGATTAAATATTGCTTTTAATTGTGTTTATTATCAAATCAATAGATTCTTCCAGATTAAGCTCACTCGTATCACAAAGAATTGCATCGTCAGCCTGCTTTAAAGGAGCAATTGCTCTGTGTGAATCGTCATAGTCACGCTTGATCATATCGGCAAGAACATCCTCAAGCTTCACATCCATACCTTTTTCGGTAAGCTCTTTATATCTTCTTTCAGCTCTCGCTTCAGGTGAAGCAGTGAGAAAGATTTTAACATCTGCATCGGGAAGAACAACAGTGCCGATATCTCTTCCGTCCATAACACAGGAATTGTTTTTTGCAAGATTCTTCTGCAAATCGAAAAGGTATTCCCTTACCCTCGGAACTGCAGAAACACGGGATGCTGCCATTGATGCCTCCGGTGTTCTGATGTCAGCCGAAACATCGTCACCGTTCAGGAACATTCTCTGTTCACCGTCAATAAATCTGAGTTCAACCTTCAGCTCATCGGTAAGAGTGGCAATAATTGAGTCATCAGAATCAAGATCTGCACCCTGTCTCATTGCGTTGAGACCGACTGTTCTGTAAAGTGCGCCTGTGTCGATATAGATATACCCCATTTCGGCAGCAGCTTTTCTTGAAATTGTGCTTTTGCCTGCACCCGCAGGGCCGTCAATTGCTACATTGATAATTTTCATATTCTTTCTCCTTTCGGCACAGAATAAAGTTTATTCTTAATTATTTATACCTGCTCACCTGCAAGTCTGCCTGTTGAAAATGCAATCTGCAGATTAAAGCCTCCGGTATAAGCATCAACATCAATAACTTCGCCCGCAAAGTATAAGCCCTTGCAAAGCTTGGACTCCATTGTTTTCGGGTCAATTTCCTTTGTTGAAACACCGCCCGAGGTAACAATGGCTTCTTCAATGGGTCGGAATTTCATAACGGTGACCTTTAAATCCTTAAGCAGATTAACAAGTCTGCCCCTTTGCTCTTTTGTTATCTGGTTAACCTTTGTTGAAGGCTTGATTCCCGTTAATCTTACAATAACAGGCACAAGCTTTTTCGGAAGAAGTGCATCAAGAGCGTTGATAAAATTCTTGTTTGTATTTTCAAGAAAATCACGCTGAATTCTTTTATCAAGCTGTTCATAGGTGATTGCAGGCTTAAGGTCGATGTGAATTTCATATCTGCGAGGCTTCACATCCTTAAGATGTGAGCTTGCACTGAGAATGACAGGTCCCGATACACCGTAATGAGTGAAAAGCATTTCACCGAAATCCTTATACACTTCCTTATAGCTTTCGCTGTCAAGAACGGTAATTTCAATATTGCGAAGGGAAAGCCCCTGCAAATCGGAGCAGAAGCCTTCATGACAGACAAGGGGTACGAGAGACGGCTTTAAATCAACAATTGTGTGACCTGCCTGCTTTGCAAGGTCATATCCGTCGCCGGTTGAACCTGTAAGCGGATAAGAAGCTCCGCCTGTTGCAACAATTACGCTGTCTGCCTCATATTCTTCTCCGTCTTCAAGGCGTACACCCTTGACCGCAGAATCTTTTATAATAAGCTCTGTAACTCTGCCCTTGATACGCTTTGCGCCGCCGTCCTGACTGAAGGCATTGAGTGCATCAACAATATCAACTGCCTTATCGCTTTCAGGGAAGACTCTGTTTCCCCTTTCAACCTTGAGAGGTACTCCCATATCTTCAAAAAATTCCATTGTGTCAATGGGCATAAAGCGTGAAAATGCACCATATAAAAATCTGCCGTTGGTTGGTACGGCACTTATAAGCTCGTTAATCATTGTGCAGTTGTTGGTTACATTACAACGACCCTTGCCGGTTATCATAACCTTTCTGCCTACCCTGTCATTACGCTCAATCAAAAGAACATCATTGCCGTTTTCTGCAGCAACACCCGATGCCATAAGACCTGCTGCCCCCGCACCGATTACGATTACTTTTTTAGCCATCAGATAATCTCCTGTACTTATAAATCTAAATAAATATTATATAGTATTCTTGTCAGTTTTTCAAGGGGAAAACGATAAAATACAGTATACACTCAGCCTATAAAAATGGAGCTGCAAAAAATTTACAGCTCCATTTATTTTAATATTCTGCTTCGCCCTCATAAATGAGAACTGCATTACCTGTGAGGAAGATACCGTTGTCATCATAGGTTACGGCAAGGTCGCCGCCCTTGAGCTTGACGGTGATTTCTTCACCCTTATCACAGAAGCCGTTTTCAACTGCAGCAACAACTGCGGCTGCGGCACCTGTACCGCAAGCAAAGGTTTCTGCATTACCTCTTTCATAAGCTCTCATTTTGATTGTGTGACGGTTAACTACCCTTACAAATTCAGTGTTGATTCTTTCAGGGAAGATGTCAGCCTTTTCAAAATAGGGACCAATCTGATTAAGGTCAAGGGAATCGATATCCTTGAGAAATACTACGCAATGGGGGTTACCAACACCTACACAGGTGATGTTATATGAGCCTGCGCCGATTGTGATGGGATAGTCGATAATCTCTTCTTCATCAAGTGTGCAAGGAAGGGCTTTCGGGTCAAAGGTAGGCTTGCCCATATAAACCTCCACAGAAACTACTCTGCCGTTTGTGGTGTAAACCTTAACGCTCTTGATACCTGCGCCGGTTTCAATGGTCATTTCTTCCTTCTTCACAATACCGTTATCATAAAGCATCTTTGCAACACAACGAATTGCATTACCTGCCATTTTACCTTCACTGCCGTCACGGTTGAAAATTCTCATTCTTGCATCTGCTTTGTCTGAATTTTCAATAAGAACAATACCGTAACCGCCGATACCCGTATGTCTGTCACAGAAATTGATGCAAAGTGATTCGGGACAAGTGATTTCGCCGTTTCTGTTATCAATGAAAATATAGTCATTGCCTGTGCCGTGCATTTTTGAGAACTTGAACTTATTTCTTGTTTTTCTCATTGAGTTGATGTCAATAAGCTCGGTGTTCTGCTGAGTATAATTACTTGCCATAATATCAAGCATTGCATTTGCCGTATCAAGTGAAGTAAAGCAAGCGATACCAAGCTGTATTGATTTTCTTCTCAGAGCAATGAAATCGTCCATTGTCTTATCAAACAGCGCACCTGTATATACAATAAAGTTAATCTTTCCGCTTTCAAGAAGCTTGAAGCAGTAATCACTTTCAGTAATGCCCTTTACATAGGTTACATTGATGCCAAGGTTAACAATTGCTCTTGCAGTTTCTTTTGCGGCATAGATATGGATACCAAGGTCCTGCATCTTCTTTGCGATTGAAACGATTTCGTCAAGGTCATGCTCGTCAACTGAAAGAAGCACTCCGAGCTCTTTGCTGCCTGATGTCGGCTTAATGCTGATGCCTGAGGAAGTGAGAGCCTTGAAAAGTGATTCGTTAAGGGTTTTACCGATACCGAGAACTTCACCTGTAGACTTCATTTCAGGTCCAAGATAGCTGTTGACATCATTGAGCTTTTCAAATGAGAACACGGGAGCCTTTGCTGCAAAGTAAGGCGGTGCTTCATAAAGTCCTGTGCCGTAGCCGAGATCCTTCAGCGGTGTGCCGGTCATAACCTTTGTTGCAAGGTCAACCATCGGCACATTTGTAACCTTACTAATGTAAGGAATTGTTCTTGAAGCTCTGGGGTTAACCTCAATGATATAAAGCTGATTTTCGTAGATAAGATACTGAATGTTGACAAGACCCCTTGTACCGAGAGCAAGAGCCAACTTTTCTGAGCAGTCAACAACAGTTTCTGTCATTTTGTCTGTGAGTGAATAAGGCGGATAAACTGCAATTGAGTCACCTGAGTGAACACCTGCACGCTCAATATGCTGCATAATACCGGGAATAAGAACATCCTTACCGTCGGAAATTACGTCAACTTCAATTTCAGTGCCGCTCATATATTTATCGACAAGAACCGGATTTTCAATGCCTGTTGAAAGAATTTTCTTCATATATCTTTCAACCTCAACATCATTGTGGACAATCATCATATTCTGTCCGCCGATAACATATGAAGGACGCAGAAGCACAGGATATGTGAGGCGATTTGCAGCTTCAAGAGCTTCTTCGAGTGTCATAACACCACAGCCCTTGGGACGCATAAAGCCATATTTTTCAAGAAGTGCATCAAACTTTTCTCTGTCTTCAGCTGTGTCAATGCCTTCCTGTGATGTGCCGAGAATCTGTATTCCGTTATCGTCAAGGAACTTTGTAAGCTTGATGGCTGTCTGACCGCCGAAGGCAACAACAACACCGATGGGCTTTTCAACCTCAATGATGTTCATAACATCCTCTTCGCAAAGAGGCTCAAAGTAAAGTCTGTCTGCGGTGTCATAGTCTGTTGAAACTGTTTCGGGGTTATTGTTGACAATAACAACATCATAGCCGAGCTCTTTAAGTGTCCATACGCAATGAACCGATGAATAGTCAAATTCGATACCCTGACCGATTCTGATAGGACCTGAGCCTAATACCATAACAACGGGCTTACCTGAGCGCACATAGCGTCTTGCTTCACAAGCCTTATCATAGCTTGAATAGAAATAAGGTGTTGTTGCGCTGAATTCTGCGGCGCAGGTGTCAACCATTTTGTAGCTTGCCTGTCTGTGGAAGCTTTTGTCAAAGCTGCAGAACTTTGCAAGAGTTTTATCTGTGTAGCCAAGCTTCTTGGCTCTGATGTAGGTATCCTCATCAATTGTCTTGCCGCTTATTTCGTTTTCAAAGTCAGCAAGATTCTTGAGCTTTGCAATAAACCACTTATCAATAGCAGTAATTTCATGAATCTTATCAATTGAGACACCTGCCTTGATAGCTTCAAAAATTGTGAAAATACGTCTGTCATCGGCAATATCAAGTCTTTCAAGCAAGGAAAGCTCACTGATGGGAGCAGCATTGAGTGAATCAAGTGAAATTTCAGCACCTCTGATTGCCTTCATAATTGCATTTTCAAAGGATGTACCGATTGACATAACTTCACCGGTTGCCTTCATCTGTGTGCCGAGCTTTCTTGATGAGCCAAGGAATTTATCAAAGGGCCACTTGGGGAACTTAACAACAACATAGTCAACGCTGGGCTCAAAGCAAGCACAGGTTTTGCCTGTGATATCGTTAAGAATTTCATCAAGGTTATAGCCGAGAGCAAGCTTTGTCGTCATTTTTGCAATGGGATAGCCTGTTGCCTTTGAAGCAAGAGCTGAGGAACGAGAAACTCTGGGGTTAACCTCAATAACTGCATATTCAAAGGAATCCGGATTAAGAGCAAACTGACAGTTACAGCCACCGACAATTTTAAGAGCAGACACAATATCAAGAGCTGCCTTACGGAGCATTGAATATTCCTTGTTTGAAAGAGTGAGAGCAGGAGCACAAACTATACTGTCACCTGTGTGAACACCGACAGGGTCAAAGTTTTCCATTGAGCAGATTGCAATTGTATTGCCTGCGTTGTCACGCATTGTTTCAAACTCAATTTCCTTCCAGCCCTTGATGTATCTTTCAACAAGAATCTGTGTGATGGGAGAAGCATCAAGTCCGGTTTTTGCAACAATACGAAGCTCCTCTTCGTTATACGCAACACCGCCGCCTGCACCGCCAAGGGTAAAAGCAGGACGAACGATTACAGGGTAACCGATACGGTTTGCAATTTCAAGTGAGGTTTCGATGTCGTTTGAAATATCAGAAGGAATACAGGGCTGACCGATTGATTCCATTGTGTCACGGAAAAGCTGTCTGTCCTCTGCCTTATCAATTGCTTCAACATCTGTACCGATAAGCTGAACACCGTGAGTCTGAAGGAAGTTTTCCTTCCAGAGCTGCATAGCAAGGGTGAGACCTACCTGTCCGCCCAAGCCTGCAAGAAGTGAGTCCGGCTTTTCAATTTCAATAATTCTTTTAACTGTTTCTGCTGTGAGAGGCTCAAGATAAATTTCATCTGCAAGAGCCTTATCTGTCATAATTGTTGCAGGGTTGGAGTTAACAAGAACAACATTTACACCTGCCTCTTTGAGAACACGGCAAGCCTGTGCGCCTGCATAGTCAAATTCGGCTGCCTGACCGATAACGATAGGACCTGAACCGATAACCAATACCTTTTTTATGTCTTTATTAAGCGGCATTTTAACTCCTCCTTATTTCAAATTTTCAATTGTTTCAACAATCCACTCTTCCGTGGGTGCAAACTGCACTGAAAGAGCCTTATCGTTTTTATATGCAATGCCTTCAACGGTTTTATCGTTCATATTGATGTGAGTGATTTCGCCGTCTTTGATTGAATCAGCCACAACAACATAGTTGTGATTCTGGGTTGTGATGAGCGTTCTGTCTGTTCCCACAACCTTTGAAGGCTGATTTCCGCCATGGTGACCGTAGAGGAGCTTTTCTGTGTCAGCACCCTTACTGAGAGCCATAACCTGATGACCGAGACCGATACCGAGCATCGGTACTTTGCCAAAGAGCTTCGCAACCTCTGCAATTGTATCAGCATTTTCCTTCGGATCACCTGCACCCTCTGTAAGAACAAGCACATCTGCAGAAAGTGCGAGGATATCCTCTGCCTTGCTGTTATAAGGCATTAAGGTTACCTTATAGCCCTTATCCATAAGGCTGAGTTCAAGATTTTTGCTTGAGCCAAGGTCCAAAATTGCAACGTGACCTTTTGCAGCGCATTTAGGAACAAACTCTGACTTTTCAGTTGCAGCAGTATTCTTCACAGCGTCAACGATTCTGAAGTTCTTTATACCGTCAAAGGTGGGCGGAACTTCATCGCAGATTGCGGCATTCATAACACCGTTGTCTCTGATGATATTTGTAATTTCACGGGTATCAACACCATAGATACCGGGAATGTTGTTATTTTTAAGGAAGGTGTCAAGGTCATATTCACATCTGAAATTTGAGGGATAATCACAGTATTCTCTGACAACATAGCCATTAAGTCCGGGCTCACCGACAAAATCTGATTCGATAATGCCGTAGTTACCCACTGCAGGAAAGGTCTGCATAACAATCTGACCGTAATAGCAGGGATCTGTGAGAGTTTCAATATAACCGACTACATTTGTTGAGAAGATAAGCTCACCAACAGCACATTTATCGGCACCGAAGGCATAGCCTTCAAATACTGTTCCGTCCTGCAGAACTAAATAACGCTTTTTCATTCGTAGCACCTTGTGTGCGGACAACCGCACAACTTCCTTTCTTAGATAATCTGTATATAGTTAATTTTTTACTCGGTAAAGCATTTTACAAGAACAGCCTTCTGAGCGTGAAGTCTGTTTTCTGCCTCGTCAAAAATCTGATTTGCGTGTTCTTCAAGCACCTTATCAGTAATTTCCTCGCCCCTGTGTGCAGGAAGACAATGGAGCACCATAACATCTTCGTTTGCAGCTTCAACAGCGCTGTCATTTATCTGATAATTCTTGAAGATGCGCTGTCTTTTTGCAGCTTCGCTTTCCTGTCCCATTGATGCCCAGACATCAGTATAAAGAACATCTGCGCCCTTTGCAGCTTCAAGGATATCTTCGGTAATAAGAAGGTCGCCGTTTTCCTTTGCCCATGCTACAATGTCATCATCGGGTTCATATCCCTTGGGACAAGCAATTGCAACCTTCATGCCAACCTTGATGCAACCAACGATAAGGCTATTTGCCATATTGTTGCCGTCACCTATATAGCAGAGCTTCTTGCCTTTAAGCTCCTTGCCCTTATATTCACGGATTGTCTGAAGGTCAGCAAGAACCTGACAGGGGTGACAGAAATCTGTAAGACCATTGATTATGGGGATTGAACCGTACTTTGCAAGGTCCTCAACCTCCTGCTGGTCAAAGGTTCTTATCATAATACCGTCAAGGAAGCGTGAAAGCACTCTTGCAGTATCCTGAACGGGCTCACCTCGACCTATCTGAAGGTCCTTTGATGAGAGGAACAAGGGAGTACCGCCAAGGTCATACATACCGACTTCAAAAGATACTCTTGTTCTTGTTGAGGATTTCTGGAAAATCATACCGAGGGTTTTACCTTCAAGAATAGGATGTCTGATTCCTGCCTTTTTTTCAGCCTTGAGCTTATCAGCCAAATCAAGGCAGTCAAGGATTTCTTCGGTTGACCAGTCAATAAGTTTAAGTAAGTGTTTCATTTTTCATTGCTCCTTTTCGGCGATAAGATTTCAACACGATTCGCCATTATTGGAATATTATACACCTTATATCACGGTTTTGTAAAGCTTTTTGAATATATATTCATTAAAATTGAATATATTCAGCAACTTATACTAATAATAAATTCCTATAAGGATTATTATACAAAAAAATGACGGATTTTTCAATATATAAAAGCCACTTTCAGGCAAAAAAATAACGAGTAACGAAAAAGTTACTCGTTAAAA
>JAFUQS010000063.1 GCA_017472225.1 Clostridia bacterium
ATATGGGTCAAAAAGTGCAACGCGATTTTGAGCCATAGTGTTTTCATCTTCCTCAGCGCATTCCGTTAGGAGCTGACGGCTGTATATGGCAACCAGTCTGCTGAGGTTCTCTTGATCTGAACCCACTTTCTGCTCATTCTTCGCTAAAATGCGTATTTCGGCAATTATACGCTCGATTTTCTTAGACTCTGGGATTGAAACCTCTGCATCCGTTGGATACAGTTTATTGAAAATGAGACAACCGAAGGCACCGGGGAGGCGATGCAGCGTAAAAACATCCCCATGCTTTTGAAAGAAACGCCACACCTTCGTTTTTTCCCAGTTCCACCTTTGTCCCAGGGTTTCCAATGTCAGTACGGCACCGAACTTGCCAAATTGAGCAATCGGTGCCAAAAAAGAAAACGCATTGTCCGGATCTTCTGATACCGTGTGGCACCAGAGGTCAAGCCATGCGTCTGCTTCATCAAAAATATACTGTTGTTCTACAAGTCTGTCTGTAATGTTTCGGGGTAGGCAGAGGAAGCCATAACCTTCGGTGGCATAGACCGTACCATCCATACACTCCTCGCCGGAACATTTAATAACCCAATCGGTTATCTGATAAGTTAGCTTTTTTGTCTTTGCGTTTAGTGAATAACTGATATAACCAAGCTCAGAGAGCTTAGAAAGGGCCTCAAGGCTTTTTACGCGGCTTCTGGAGCCGAGAATGCTCTTGAGTCCTACAACGCCTCCTGACCACATTCCAGGGCTCACAGCGTTGATATGGCCGCAATAAGAAGCTTGTCCCTTACGGTATGCTGCGCGGGATGCAAGCTTGGCCCAGGCGTTCATAATACCTTTGCCTTCAGGAAGATGGTTTCGTGGCAGTTTTACCCACTGATACTTCATCAAACATTTCATAAGGGACACCTCCTTTGACTTTTTAATTAAGTTTTGTATAAAAGAAGGGCGACCTCAATGAAGAAGTCGCCCAGCAAGTCTTTCTTTTAAATTCTGACAATCAATCCAGCCAGCTGGTCTGTTTGAATTCCAACAAGAAACCAACCGTCTCCCATTTCTATGCGGGTAGGGACCCACTCACCGTCGATTAGGACATCCAAACATTCGCCACAGTGTAAACCACCATAGTAATCGAGTAACCCAAATCGAATATCCATTCGGCCACTATCTTCATCGGTGACCATAGTACCTTGTCTTTTCATAAGCTCCTTTCCGGAATCGTCAGAGGAGTTTTTCTCCAACTCCTTCTTGTATACCTTTCTTAAATATTCATCAAAAATAGTTCTTCGAATCAAGACCTTCTTTCCAATTTTATAGACCGAACCGGCTTCACGTGCCATACGTGTAAACACCTTCAGGCCGAGTCCATAATAATCGGCGCCTTGATATAGTGTTATAAAATCATGCTTCTGCATCTCGATATCTTCGTCGTCAAGCATATCTGAGAACATCCAAAGGTTTCCACTCATACTGGTTCCTCCTCGGATTTCAAGGTGCTTGGCTCATGAAACCTTTCCAGGTATTCCTCGAAGATATCACGATTGATCAAAACAGTACCATCCATACGGTAAATGGCTCCGGCTGCACTGGCAAGCTCTAATATTTTTTTGTGTTGCAAACTATAGATGATTTCGGCATCTTTATATCGCAGGAACTGTCTGCGAATCCTTTTAGCACTCTCCCTTACATCGTTGCGTTTTTTCAGGTCATAATATGCTCTTGTCTCTTCACTAATCATTGTCTTTGTTCCTTTCGGTTTTAATTTTGTCATGACAAAAGCAGACCTAACAAAAAAAGAGAACACCTTCTGAAATTACTTTCAAAAAGTGTTCTCTATACAGCAAGTACTGTATTGTGTTTTATCCTTACAACAATTCATTCTGCTTCACAATTCTTCAAAATTATATGAAAAATTGTTGTCAATTTGTTGTCAACTCGGATTTGAGATGCCGAAAACCCTTGATTTTACTGGATTTTTTAGTCCAGGGGCTTCATCGTGGGGAACAGCAGTACATCTCTGATGGCTGCTGAATCGGTAAGGAGCATTACCATTCTGTCGATGCCGAATCCAATACCGCCGGTGGGTGCCATGCCGTATTCAAGCGCTGTGAGGAAATCTTCGTCGGTTGTGTTTGCTTCTTCGTCACCCTGTCTGAGAAGCTCTTCCTGTGCCTTGAAGCGTTCTCTCTGGTCAATGGGATCGTTAAGCTCGGAATAAGCATTTGCCATTTCCCAGCCGTTCATGAAGAACTCGAAACGCTCAACATAGTCCGGATTTTCAGGCTTTCTTTTTGTGAGGGGAGAAATTTCAACCGGATGGTCCATAAGGAAGGTGGGCTGAATGAGATGATGCTCAACAAATTCTTCAAAGAAAAGGTTGAGAATGTCGCCCTTCTTATGTCTCTTTTCAAATTCAATACCCTTTTCTTTTGCAAGAGCCTTTGCTTCTTCGTCAGTCTTGATTTCGTTGAAATCAATTCCTGTGTACTTCTTTACAGCATCAAGCATTGTGATTCTTTCAAAGGGCTTGCCGAGATCCATTTCAACACCGTTATAAACAATCTTTGTGGTGCCCAGAACCTCCTGAGCTACATGACGGTAAAGATTTTCGGTAAGATCCATCATACCATGATAATCGGTATAAGCCTGATAAAGCTCCATAAGTGTGAATTCCGGGTTATGACTTGTATCAAGACCTTCGTGACGGAACACTCTGACGATTTCATAAACCTTTTCAAGACCGCCGACAATAAGTCTCTTGAGATAAAGTTCAAGAGAAATTCTCAGCTTGAGGTCTTCATTGAGAGCATTGAAGTGAGTTTCAAAGGGTCTTGCAGCAGCACCGCCTGCATTAGAAACAAGCATGGGAGTTTCAACCTCAAGGAAGCCTTGGGAATCAAGATAGTTTCTCACAGCTCTGATGATCCTGGAACGGTTGATAAGAGTCTGCTTTGACTCCTGATTCATTATAAGGTCAACATAACGCTGACGGTATCTTGTATCTGTATTGGTAAGACCGTGGAATTTTTCGGGAAGGGGAAGAAGTGATTTTGTGAGAAGCACAATCTTCTCTGCATGGATTGAAATTTCACCTGTTTTTGTTTTGAAAACGCTTCCTTCAATACCGATAATATCACCGATATCAAGCTTTTTGAATTCTTTATACTCTTCTTCACCAAGGCTGTCACGGGCAACATAAGACTGGATATTGCCCTTCAGATCCTGAATATTGCAGAAAGAGGCTTTACCCATAATGCGCTTTGACATCATGCGTCCTGCCACACAGACACTCTTGCCTTCAAGCTCATCAAAATTTTCCTTGATAACAGCACTGTGGTGGGTCTGACCGTACTTTGTGATAACAAACGGATCCTTACCTGCCTGCTGCAATGCCTCAAGCTTCTGCACTCTTACCTTTCTTAACTCGTTAACATCCTGAACTGCTTCAGCCTCAGGAGCATTAACCTTCTTTTCTTCTGACATATATTTATCGTCCTTTCGGGGAATAGCTTATTTTGTAATTTCAATAACCTCGTACTTCACAATACCCATAGGTGCTTCAACCTCAACAATATCGCCTGCTTTATGACCGATGAGAGCCTTTGCAACAGGAGATTCGTCACTTGTGAGATAGTCTGCGCCCTTGTCCTTTGAAGTGGATGTTGATGAGATAATCTGATATTTGTAAATATCACCGTATTCGATATCCTTGATTGTTACTTTTGAGCCCATCTGAATAACATCGGTTGAAAGAGCATCCTCATCGATAAGCTTAGCTCTTGCAAGAATGTCCTCAATTTCGCTGATGCGGGCTTCAAGCTTACCCTGGTCATTTCTTGCTTCATCATATTCAGCATTTTCTGACAAGTCACCGAAGGAAAGAGCAACCTGAATTTTTTCTTTGATTTCCTGACGACCACGCACCTTAAGATCTTCAAGCTCAGCCTCCAACTCTTTAAGGCCTTGAGAAGTAAGGAGAATTTCCTGTGCCATTGTATATCATCCTTTCATGATTGATTATTGGTTTACATATTTATACATTATAGTATTATATAAAATAAGATTGTCCGTGTCAAGAGAAAAGCAGATAAAACTTAAAGCGGCTGTGCAAAAAAGTCTTCACAGCCACTCAGTTTTTTTAATTTATTCAAGCATAGCTATTATATTTCTGAATTCGGGTGTAGATTTGAATTCGTCGGATAAGGGATACTGCTCTGTGAACAATTCCTTAACCCAGCTTGCGGCAACAAATGTGCTTCCGAGAATATGCTTATCAAACCTTTTCCCCTCAAACAAGGTTGAATGCAATGTTGTGATTCTTTCAAGATTGTCAAACTTCACTGCAAGCTCTGCACTTTTTCTCAAATTGTGCAAAGCCTTTTCATTATCACCTTTTTGAAAGTAAAACCAGCCCAGAATACCGTAACAGCAGTTAATCACAACTCTCCACATTCTGCTGTAGTTACCGTCATTATAGACATAATTAAAAAATTCTTTCGTCCTTTCCAGAATATCAATCTGATATTCTCTCGAAAATTTCTCCGAACAAAAATAGTAATCAGAAAGAGTATCGTATAAAATGGATATTTCTTCTTCTATTGCCTCTTGTATAATTTCATAACAATCAGGATGATTATGTATTTTATAGCTGAAGCAATAAATCTCCTGACCGTCTCTCATTCTGGGCATTTCTTTTATAATTTTTTCATAATCCTCAAAGGTTACTTCACTGTCTTCTTTTGCCGAGAGCATCTGAAGATAATATATATAATATCTTTTTGCGCATATCCGGACAGAATCATCTGTACAGTTCTGCTGAATATTCTCATAAAGAGCCGGAATTTTAGAACGATTATCGTCAATCTTGTTATAGAACACAAGATTTCCCATATATCTCAGTTGAACCCTGAAATCATTCGGATATTTTTCTTTTAAGTTATTTATGGCTTCCCATATAAGACTTTCATCCGTTAAATTATCATGTTCTTCAAGAAGTCTTCTGATTTCTTCTTCGTCTTCTTCTCTTTTCACTCCAAGCAGCTCATCGATACTTATCTTAAAATAAGCTGCAATTTCCGGCAGAAGTGTAATATCGGGATAGCTTTCACCACGCTCCCATCTGCTTACACTTTGAAAAGTAACGCCGAAAAAATCGGCTAAAGTCTCCTGGGTAATTCCTTTTTCCAGCCTTAATCTTTTTATGTTTTCTCCAAGATAAATTGTCATATTTTCACCTCTTATTCAGAATTCACCAACCGATCAGCTTGTTTTAATAATAACCCATAAAAATGAGAAAAACAATAACTTGTTAATTGAAAAGAATTCACTCTGTGCGAGAATTTTTCCCGTTGCAGGCAATCATCCGGTATTCCCACTGTTGCCGATGCAATTTTGAATTTTAATATATTGATTTTCCTTTATATAATTGTTATAATATATTGAATAAGTATGTGAAACTTCATTTCAAAAGGAAAGGTGATTATATATGATTAAAATTTCTCCGTCAATTCTCTCATGTGACTATTCAAAAATGGGTGAAGAATTTGACAATATGAAACGCTGCGGAGCAGATTGGCTTCACATTGATGTTATGGATGGTCATTTTGTGCCCAACATTACTTTAGGCGCACCCCTTGTCAAGTGCCTGAGAAAATGCTCTGACCTTGTTTTTGACTGCCATCTTATGATAAGCGACCCGAAAAAATATATCCCCGACTTCATTGCAGCCGGGGCAGATGTAATATGCTTTCATGTTGAATCTGACTCACCTGTTGACGAAACTATCGACCTTATAAGAGAAAACGGCAAGGTTGCCGCCCTTGCTGTAAAGCCGGGTACGGAGATTGAAGCCGTCTTCCCTTACCTTGAAAAGCTTGGTATGGTTCTTGTTATGACGGTTGAACCGGGCTTCGGCGGTCAGAGCTTTATGGAAGACATGATGCCGAAAATCGTAAAGCTCCGTGAGGAATGTGCAAAAAGAAGCATTACTCTTGACATTCAGGTTGATGGTGGTATTTCCCTTAAAACAGTTGAAACAGTTGCAAATGCCGGTGCAAATGTGCTTGTTGCAGGCTCTGCAATTTTCGGCTCGGAAGACCCGAAGGAAACAATTTCACTTCTTCGTTCCAAAGCCGCCAAGTATTTTTAATGCATTTTCAGAAATAAGGCAATCGAAGCTTTCCACTGTTCTGTGAAGATCCGCTTCCCCTTCACCCCATAAATCAAGGAATTCACGGCACATGAGGTGTTCCCCTGCATCGCTGTGAAGGGACAGACGGTATCTGCCGTCCTTTCCGTAAAGGCTGCTTCGTGTATCTTTGTCACCGATGCTCTTTGCAAAATCCATAATCGGGTCCAGGGACTCACTTTCATATATTCTGAGATTTGTGTCGGCTTTGCTTTTTTGACGGCTATCAAGAACAATAAGGCAGCCTCCGTCACCGTCAGGCAGAATATCCACCCTGGTTTTTTCAGAAATTTTTATGCTTTCGCCTGACAGCTTCTGAGTTTCTGCAATTATTCTGCAAATTGCAAGCTTGCTTTTCAGCGATTCGCTG
Organism: Clostridia bacterium; assembly: GCA_017472225.1. Classification (GTDB taxonomy): domain Bacteria; phylum Bacillota; class Clostridia; order Oscillospirales; family Acutalibacteraceae; genus UBA6857. The sequence continues at coordinate 6,558 of JAFUQS010000063.1, forward strand.
TCCAGCTTTTCATATGTAAGGTGACAATCCTCAAGCTCGTCTTTGGAAAATTCGATAATCATCACTTCTCCGGATGTGCATGATACTTTCATTTGTTTTCGCCTTCCGTTAATTATTTTCTGTAATATAATCATACTCCCTGAAACGGAGTATTTCAACGAACAAGTTTTTCCATTTTTTCCGCAAAGGAGGAAAACAGGTTGCAAAAAACACTTATTTCAAAAGAATATATGTTCCGCAGCAATCTTGATACGGTCATAGTCTGCCTTGCGCTCTTGGCAGTGGGTATTTACCTTAACGGCGCTTTGGCTGTGTATCAGGCTCTGGTTTGTGTTGCTTCATGTGTTTTGTGTGAGCTTCTTGGCTTCCATGTTCTGCTTAAAAAGAAGACCTTACCCGACCTTGGTGCCGTTGCAACGGGGCTTATTATTGCAATGCTTCTTCCCTCCTGTGCGCCCTTATGGGTTGGTGCTTGTGCAGGTGCTTTCGCAATCCTTGCTTCAAAGCTCCCCTTCGGTGACGGAAGAAACGCTCCTTTTCTTCCTGCGGCGGCAGGCTTCTGCTTCGCAGCCATGTTTTTTCCCAAGGAGGTTTTCACCTTCTCTGCACTGAGTGATGCTGCAAACACTCTTTTTATGAATGAAGAAGGCTTTTCCGCCGGGATATCTCTTCTTGATATGCTCAGAAGCGGTGACAGTCTCACCTTGAATGTTTTCGGCATTTCAAAGCTTCTTTCAGGCAAAATTCCCGGTGCTATCGGCACTGTGAGTCTTGTGGCACTTTGCGGCGCAGCAGGATACATTCTTGTAAGAGAACCTAAAAGACTTCTCCCCTCCCTCGGATTTCTTATTTCGTCAGGTCTTTTTGCCTTTTTATTCCCGAGAATCAATGCAGGAAGGCTCACCTCTGTCGTTATGGAAATTTCAGCCGGCTCACTGCTTTTTGTGGCACTTATTATGATAAACAACCCTGTCAATTTACCGGAAAAGTCTCATCTGAAATTTATTTACGGTATTCTCGGCGGTGTTATCGCCATGCTTCTCAGATATTTTTCTGCCCTCAGTGACCCCTGTGTTTTCACGGTTCTCATTAAGAATGCACTGTGGCCCTCATTTTATTCAAAAATTCCCTCAGACAAAAAAATGAGCAAGGGAAAGGAGAGTGAAGTGTGTGGCTAAGAATAAAAAAGAACAGCCGAAGCTTAAATTCAGAACTGCACTTTTTAAAGGCAGCTTCATTCACAACCCCGTTCTCACTCAGGTTATAGGCATTTGCCCGATTGTTGCCGCAGCAACAACAACCAAAAACGGCATTGCTCTTGCTGTTATGACTCTGCTGCTTCTTGTGGCTGCAGAAATGCTCACAAGTCTTTTTCTTAAAAAGATACCACGCTGGGTAAGAATTGCCGTATACACTCTGTCTTCTGCCCTTGTGACAGCACTCTTTGAGCCTTTTATAACTTCCATCAGCTCCAACCTCGGAATTTATCTTTATCTTCTTTCAGTGAATGCTCTCATTGTTATAAGGTGCGAAAAATTCGCTTGTAGGACAACAGTGAGAAACAGCCTTGTTGATGCCGTTGCCTGTTCCGTCGGCTTTGGCGCAGTTTCAATCATTGTCGGCGCAGTGAGGGAATTCATCACCTACGGCACTGTTTTTCCGGAAGCAGACGCTTTGCCAAAAATCACAGCCTCTGCCCTGCCCTTTGTCGGTCTTCTGATTCTCGGAATTCTTGCCGCCTTGCATAAGGCATATATAATCAGATTCCACCCCACCGAAGAAAGGGATACCTTCTCATTGTCGTCCGTTGAGGAAAAAATTCTTCTCAAGGACCCGGGTCTCGGACACAAGAAGAAAAAGAGCCGTAAAAAAGCTTCGGATGACAGCTTCGACCTTATCCGACCCCGTTATTCCATTGAAGATGTGGTAACAAAAAAAACAGAAAGGGAGGATAGCGATGCTTAAAGTCTTTTCGGATATGCTTATAACCGCCCTTTATGCCATGGTTGTTCAGAACCTTGTTTTAACTGCCTCCTACGGTCTCAGCGAAAGCATCAGAACAGCAAAAAGACCGAAGCATTTTGTTATGTACGGCGCTTCGGTTACCTTCTTTTGCTTTTTCACATCACTGTTCTGCTCGCTGATTTGCAGAATCCCCGCACTTTCAAATCTGCCCTTTAAAATAAGCTATATTATTTTCATTGTAGTGCTTTCTGTTTTGTACCTTTCGGCAGGTGCTTTCTGCAAAAAAGTTCTTCATGCAGATAAAAAATTCATGAATTCACTTTCAATGTGTGCCTTTAATACCCTTGTGATTGCACTTCCGGGAATTAACCTTAAAGCAGGAAGCACCGTCGGTACGGCAGTTGCCTTAGGCTTCGGAGCGGGTCTTGCCTTCGTGCTTTCAATGGTTCTCATAAGAAACGGTATGAGGCACATTAACAAAAATCCGCACATACCCGAATTTTTCAAGGGTACTCCCGCACTTTTCATTTATGTGAGCTTAATCGCCCTTGCACTGAGCTGCATTTCGGGTGAAGCACTTTTCCTATAATATCAGCAAAGGATAAAACGATGAAAAAAAGTAAGTTCAAATCAAAGCTCAACAGCCTCAGGGCAACTCCGCCGCCGAAGGTAAAAAAGAGCTACTATACCTTTTCAAAGGAATACCCTGCCGGTAATATTCCGATAAAAAGAAGAAAGCATAAGAAAGTTAAGTCCGACTTTGTCAAATATGCTTTATATGTCTGTCTGTTTCTTTTTATTTGCGGAGTTTCCTTTTTTACGGTGAATTTAGGTCTTGATTTTTCCTATAAGGAGCCGGTTACCACAGAAAAAAGTGACCTTCCCGAATCCGAATCGGAAAGCCTTCTTAATAAGGACGGTGTAAGGGCACTGTATATGCCATCGGAACATCTCGGCAACAGTGACTACATCAGCTCTTTCATCAAGCAGATAAGAAAGAAAAACGGTAACAGTGTTCTCATTGAATTCAAAACAAGGGAAGGCAAACTGAATTTCACTTCAATGGAGGATTATGCCATTGCAGGTAAATGCTCCGTTTTTGACAACGACACCGTAAGAAAAGCAATTGACCTTTTTGAAAATGCTGACATCACCGTAATTGCCCGTGTATACTGCTTTGAGGATTCTGTTATCCCAACCGTTAAAAATGAACTTGCAGTCAAATACATGGATACGGATGTCAATTGGCTTGACGGAAGCAATGAAGACGGCGGAAAGCCGTGGCTCAATCCTGCAATCAAGCGCAATCACAACTACCTTGTGGGCATTCTCAAGGAGCTTTACTCCCTGGGTGTGAAGGGCTTTATTCTGGAAGCCTGCCAATTTCCCGATGAAACAGATGCGGCAGGTGCGACATATCCGAAGGAAAACAACTTTGCAAACAAAAATACTGCCCTGAAGGCGTTCATTGAAAAGGCTCGTAATGCCTTGCCTCAGGATGCATTTCTGCTTCTCGGTCTTTCTGCCACCGATGCTGCCGAAGGAAACGAAGGCATTTTTCACGGCTCAATGACCAACACTGTATGCGACGGCATTGCGGCGGATATAAGTGAAAGAAAAGCAGAATATGTAATTGACAAAAAAACAGACTTTGTTTCGATGCTTTCCCTCTATTCTGAAATTTCAAAAGCGAACAACGATAAGGCTTTCATTCCCGTTATCAGCACACAGGATTACACAAGAAGCTTCCTTTCCGCAATGAAAAAGGCGGGATATCCCAACTTCATCATTTACGGAGAAAACGGCGAATACTAAAAAAAATAATAATCAAAAGGATAATTGACATGACTGAAAATAAAACAGCTTTTATTGCCATTGTCGGCAAACCCAATGTGGGCAAATCTTCAATTCTCAACCGTATCTTAGGTCAGAAAATAGCTATCGTTTCCGATAAGCCTCAGACTACCCGTACAAGAATCATGGGTGTTCTGACAAAGGGCGAAATTCAGCTTGTTTTCACCGACACTCCCGGCTTCCACAAGCCGAAAACAAAATTAGGTGAAAAGATGATAAAAGCAGTCGGCGACAGCATTTCCGGCGTTGATGCCTGTCTTTTCGTGGTTGAGCCCTACGGTGAGCTTAAAGAAAGTGAGCTTCAGCTTATTGAGAAATTCAAAAAAGAAAAAATGCCCGTTATTCTTGCAATCAATAAAATTGATACCGTGGAAGAAAAAACAGACCTTATGGGCAGAATCATGGAGCTTACAAAGCTTTTTGATTTCACTGCAGTTGTTCCTGTTTCCGCAACAAAAAACGATGGCATAAATGAGCTTGAAGATGAGCTTTGCGCTCTCGCCTTTCCGTCAGAGCACTTTTTCCCCGACGATACTCTCACAGACCAGCCTGAAAGAGTTATTGCTTCTGAAATCGTGAGAGAAAAAATGCTCCGCCTTCTTGACAAGGAAATTCCCCACGGTGTTGCAGTTGCCATTGAAAAAATGCGTGAAAGACCCGACACGGATCTCATGGATGTTGAGGCAACCATATATTGCGAAAGAGAAAGTCACAAGGGAATCATCATCGGCAAAAAGGGTGCAACCCTCAAAAGAATTTCCACCTATGCAAGACAGGATATGGAAAAGTTTTTCTCCTGCAGAATCAACCTTCAGTGTTGGGTCAAGGTGAAGGAGGACTGGCGCAACAGAGAAGGTCTTATTCATAATTTCGGTCTGGATTGATATTAAAACTTTGACAAAAAAATTCTCCTGTTTTTGTGAAGAATATAGAAGATAAATTATCGCTGTTTATATCTGCCCTTTTCTGTAAAAGATAGTAACAGACTTTTTTAAAGGGTGATTGATATGAGCAAACGGGATTTATGGGAAGTTTTTATGAAAACAGGTAAAATTTCCGACTATCTTAAATACAGAAATGCGGATAAATATGACTTTGACGGCTATGACGCTGAAATAGCCGAGGAATTTTATATGGACGACCCAAATCTGGAGGACTTCAATTATGACTCTCAGGACGGACGGTATTGTGATTCGTGAACAGACAACCGGTGAGCAGGACCGCCTTGTGACCATTCTCACAAGGGAAAACGGTGTTATCAAGGGCTTTGTCAACGGCGGAAGAAATCCCAAAAACAGAAATGTTTCTTCAACGGGGCTTCTCTGCTATTCCGACTTCACAATTGAAAAAACCAAAAAAGATGTTTATGTGATTAAAGAAGCTACGGCAAAGGAGGTCTTTTTCTCTCTGAGAGATAATATAACCTCCTTGTCCCTTGCGCAGTATTTTGCAGAAATTTCAGGTGAGCTTTCACCGAGGGAGGAAAATGCAGCCGAGTATTTATCTCTACTTTTAAACAGCATTTATCTTCTGACGAATAAAAAGAAGGACGCAAGGCTTATAAAATCCGTAACAGAGCTTCGTTTATGTGCCATTTCGGGATATATGCCGAATCTGGTTTCATGCCATGAATGCGGAAGATTTGAATCAGAAACAATGTACTTCAGCCTCGAAACGGGTATGCTTTTTTGTGAAAGCTGCAAAAGCAGTGAAAAACTTTTAAAGCTCGGCCCCGGTATCATCAGCGCTATGAGACACATCTGCTTTTCTGCACCTGAAAAGGTTTTCTCCTTCAGCCTTTCCGCCGACGGCATCGCTGCACTTTCTGACCTTACGGAAAGGTATCTCAGAAAGGTAACATTAAGAAATTACAAAACTCTCGATTTTTACAAAACAATGACAGATATATAAAGTTTAAGAAAGGAGATGATAGGATGAATAAGCATCATATCGCCCTTGAACTGCCCAAGGTTCTTGCAAGGCTTTGTGAATTCACCTCTTGCGAGGATGCAAGATATCTTGCTGAGCACCTCACACCCGAGACTAACCTCGACCTTGCTGAAGTACTGTTAAAGCAGACCGACGACGCCCATTCTCTTATGGCAAAATTCGGTGCCCCCTCCTTCGGCGGTCTTAAAAATGTGAACAACGCCCTTTACCGTGCCTCTGCCGGTGGCGGACTGAATATGCGTGAGCTTCTTGACATTGCCGAGGTACTGCATGTTATCCGTTCGCTTTCTGAGTGGAAAAGCAGAAACAGCGGTATTGTCACTTCAATTGATACATATTTTGAAGCTATGACACCCAACAAGTTCCTTGAGGACAGAATCACCTCTGCCATTATCAGTGAGGATGAAATGAGTGACAACGCTTCTCCCACGCTTTACGATATAAGAAGAAAAATCCGTATAGCATCAAGCAAGGTCAGGGACAAGCTTGATCAGATGACTCATTCTCAGCATTTTCAGAAGTTTCTTCGTGAATCCATTGTCACCATGAGAAACGGAAGATATGTTGTGCCCGTTAAAATTGAACACAGAAATGAAATTTCAGGTCTTGTTCACGATACATCATCAAGCGGTGCAACCGTATTTATTGAGCCTGCTGCCGTTGTTGAAGCCAACAATGAAATCAAGGTTCTTCAAAGCAAGGAAAGGGACGAAATTGAGCGTATTCTGTTTGAGCTTTCAGCCGAAGCCGGCGGATTTTATGAAGGTATCAAGGCAAGCTATGAATGTGCGGTTGAGCTAAATCTCATTTTTGCAAAAGCCAAGCTTGCATACGAAATGAAGGCAACCGTTCCCGAGCTGAACGATGAGGGCATTATCAACCTGAGAAGCGCACGTCACCCTCTCATAGACCCGAAAAAGGTTGTTGCAACAGATATCAGACTCGGTAAGGATTTTGATACTTTGATTATCACAGGTCCCAACACGGGTGGTAAGACCGTATCAATAAAGACACTTGGACTTATGAGCCTTATGGCAATGTGCGGACTTATGCTCCCTGTGGGAGACAGAAGTGTTATTTCTGTTTTCGATAAGGTACTTGCCGATATCGGCGATGAGCAGAGCATTGAGCAAAGTCTTTCAACCTTTTCGTCACATATGGTGAACATCATTGACATCATTGATAAGGCTGATGAAAAAAGTCTTGTGCTTATTGATGAGCTTGGCGCAGGCACCGACCCCATTGAAGGTGCGGCACTTGCTATATCCATACTTGAGAAAATCCACGAAAAGGGTGCAAAAATAGCCGCCACAACCCACTATGCAGAGCTGAAGGCATATGCACTTCAGACACCGGGCATTGAAAACGGCAGCTGTGAATTTGATGTAAAATCTCTGAAGCCTACCTACAGACTTCTCATCGGCACACCGGGACGCTCAAACGCTTTTGCAATATCCCTTCACCTTGGTATGCAGCAGGATATCATTGAAAGGGCAAAGCAGCTTGTTTCAAAGGAAAGCACCCAATTTGAGACGGTTATTGAATCTCTCGAAGAAAGTCGCCAGGAATTTGAAAAGCAGCGTGAAATTGCCGAAAAGCTCAAAGCAGAAGCCGAAAAAGAAAAGGCTGAGGCGCAAAAATACAAGCAAAGCATTGAACAACTCCGTGAGGAGGAGCTCACCAAGGCAAGAGGTCAGGCAATGCGAATTGTTGAACAAGCAAAGCGCAGTGCTTATGCACTTCAATCTGAGCTTGAACAGCTGAAAAAGGAAAGTCAAAAGGCTCAGGATAAGTCCGAAATGGCAAGACGGGCAAAACAGCTCATGAAAAAAGGACTCATGGAGTTTGATGACATCACCAACCCGGTTGTTGCAAGTGTAATCAATGACGAAAACTATGTTCTTCCCCGCCCGTTGAAGGTGGGCGATGAGGTTTTTCTTGTTGATATCGGAAAAACGGCAACTGTCACCGCACTCAAGGACAGAAAGGGTGACATTGAGGTTATGGCCGGTATCATGAAAATGCGTACACCCGAAAAAAATCTCCGTTTGCAGGAAAAAAGCAAACAGAAAAGCAACAAACCGAGAAATGTGCCGAACAAAAAAGAACACGTATTCTCCCCCGGCTCAGATGCACAGACAAGGTGCGATATGCGAGGCATGAATGTTGAGGAAGGTATACTTGAGCTTGACAGATACATTGACCAGGCACTGAGACTCGGTCTTGGTGAAATCACCGTTATTCACGGCAAGGGTACAGGTATTCTCAGAAAGGGAATTCACGAATATCTGAGAAAAAACAGATTTGTGAAGTCGTTCCGCCTTGGTGTTTACGGCGAAGGAGAAACAGGGGTTACTATTGTGACGCTGAAGTAAAACAAGAAGGAGCTGTAAAAAAGCTTAAGTTTTTTTACAGCTCCTTGGTTTATCTTTGCTTAAAGGAACTCAATAAATGAGTCCTGAAAAAAATCTGAGGCTTATTCAAAAGTCAATTCTGCATAAAAAAAGCACCCTGTCGGGTGCTTTTTTGTTGTCAGTCGATTTCAACTGAAATTTTAGTGTCGCTTCTGTTTGCAGTTGCACGCATTACGGTTCTGATAGCCTTTGCAATTCTGCCCTGCTTACCAATAACTCTACCCATATCATCCTGAGCAACATGAAGGTGATAAACAATTACACCCTCTTCGTTAATGTCGTCAACGTCAACAGTTACCTTTTCGGGTTCATCGACCAAACCGCTGGCAATTGATATAAGTAAATCTTTCAAAGTGCGTCCCTCCGGAAATTATTTAACGATGTCGCACTTTTTAAGAAGAACTTTAACTGTGTCAGTGGGCTGAGCACCGTTAGCAATCCACTTCTGTGCCTTTTCAGCGTCAATCTTAATTTCTGCGGGTTCCTTCATGGGGTTGTAGTAGCCGATTTCTTCGATGAAACGACCGTCACGGGGATATCTTGAGTCTGCTACTACTACACGATAGAAAGGAGCTTTCTTTGCGCCCATACGGCGAAGTCTGATTTTTACTGCCATTGTAATGACCTCCAAATAAAATTATTTTTTTATTTAAACACGCTGTGTTGTTTACGTGTCTTTAACTTACATACCAAAGCCGTTCATTCCGCCCATACCGTTCATGCCGTTCATCATACCGGGCATATTTCTCATACGCTTCATCATTTTCTTTGATGATTTGCCGTTGAGCTGTTTGAACATCTTTTGCATTTGTCTGTACTGGCTGAGAAGCTTGTTTACGTCCTCAACCTGCATACCGCAGCCTGCTGCGATACGGCGTTTTCTTGAGGGGTTGATGATATCCGGCTTGGCTCTTTCCTGAGGAGTCATTGAAAGGATAATTGCCTGAACCCGGTCAAATTGTCTTTCGTCAATGTCCACCTCGTCAACCTTTCTGCCGATACCCGGTATCATTTTGAGTGTATCTTTAATTGAGCCCATCCTACGCACCTGCTGAAGCTGGTCGTAAAGGTCATTAAGATCAAATTTATTTTTTCTGAGCTTTTGCTCCAATTCTCTTGCTTTCTTTTCGTCAAGCTCCATTTCAGCTTTTTCAATAAGTGAAAGCATATCACCCATACCAAGAATTCTTGATGCCATTCTGTCCGGGTGGAAAACATCAATGTCGCCCAGCTTTTCGCCTGTACCGACGAACTTGATAGGCTTGCCTGTAACAGCTCTTGCAGAGAGCGCCGCACCGCCTCTTGTGTCACCGTCAAGCTTTGTCAGAAGAAGACCGTCAATGCCGAGTGCCTCATTGAAGGATGTTGCAACATTAACTGCGTCCTGACCTGTCATTGAGTCAACAACAAGCATAATTTCGTGAGGACGAACCTGAGTTTTGATGTTTTTAAGCTCATTCATCAGCTCTTCATCAACGTGAAGACGACCTGCTGTGTCAAGGAATACATAGTCGTTTCCGTGATCCTTGGCGTAGGCTACTGCCTGCTTTGCAATGTCAACAGGGTTAATCTGTCCCAATTGAAAAACAGGAACGCCTGCCTTTTCACCAACAACCTCAAGCTGCTTGATAGCAGCGGGCCTGTATACGTCACAGGCAACAAGAAGAGGTCTGTGACCCTGATTTTTGAGCATAAGCGCCAATTTTGCGCTGTGAGTAGTTTTACCTGAACCCTGAAGGCCACACATCATAACGACTGTGGGAGGGTTATTGGCTGTATTGAGCCTTGACTTTGTTCCGCCCATAAGGTTTGTGAGCTCCTCATTGACGATTTTGATAACCATCTGTGAGGGTGTGAGGCTTTCCATAACCTTTGCACCGATTGCACGCTCCGTAACCGAAGCGGTGAAATCCTTTGCAACCTTATAGTTAACGTCTGCTTCAAGAAGGGCAAGACGTACCTCTCTCATAGCTTCCTTAACGTCAGCCTCAGTAAGTGAGCCCTTGCTGCGAAGCTTTTTAAAGGCGGCTTCAAGTCTGTCTGAAAGACCTTCGAATGCCATTATATCAGTCCTTTAAATCGTATTTACTTATTCGCTGAGCATTTGTGTGAGAACATCAATTCTTGCTGCTGCGTCATTGATTTCTCTTGAAAGAATAGTTCTGCGGTTAACTTCGTTAATCACTTCGCAAAGCTCCTTGATTTCACGAAGTCCGTCTTTTGTTTTTTCAAGCCTTGCGTGAAGACCAAGATGCTCCTCAAAAGCTAAGAGCTGTGCTTCCGCACGCTTGATTGCATCACGGACACCCTGACGGGTGATACCTTCATTTTCTGCAATTTCTGCAAGGGAGAGGTCATCATTATAATAATAGCTGATAAAATCCTGCTGCTTCTGAGTAAGCATATCGCCGTAGATATCAAAAAGAATGATAACATCAAGATTTTTAGCCACTATTTTCAACTCCTTTCCCCTTGCTGTAAAGACTTTAAACTTTACAGCCTGGTTATTATACTAAATCTGCCTGTAAATGTCAATAGCTTTACAGAGAATATTTTATTATTTTTCATTTATATTAAAACTAAACGGCAGGATTTGACTCCTGCCGCAGATTTATTCTTCTTCTTCCGTTTCTTCAATAGGGGTAATCTCAACTCTGACCTTGCCGATACGGCGTTCTTCAACGTTGAGAATTGTGAATTTGATGTTTTGGAAGGTAACCTCGTTCATATCTCCGTCCTTCGGCAAGAAGCCTAAAAGACTGATGATGAAGCCGCCTAAGGTATCATAATCACCCTCGGGGATAATTTCTCCCACAAGCTCGTTGACTTCTTCAATATATGTCGTACCGTCGATAGTGAAGATATTTTCGCTGACAACAGCAATTTCTTCCTCCTCATCATCATACTCGTCTCTGATGTTACCAACGATAGCTTCAACAAGGTCTTCCATTGTTACAATACCTGCCGTGCCGCCGTACTCATCAACAACAACAGCCATCTGCACTCTTTTTTCACTGAGCTCCGAGAAAAGGTCACCGCAGTTCTTGCTTGAAGGTACATAATGTGCGGGACGCATAACATCGTTGGGGCTTTCCGTCTTAGGTAAGGACTCGGAAACATATTTAAGAAGGTCCTTGATATAAATGATACCAATAATATTATCCTGGTCTTCGTGGTAAACAGGTATTCTTGAATAACCGTGCTCAATTGAAAGCTTAACAACCTCTTCAAGAGAATCTGTATCCTCAACGGCTATCATATCCGTTCTGTGAGTCATAATTTCCTTAACATCAATATCATCAAACTCAAAGATGTTGTTGATCATTTCCTTCTGATGGTCTTCTATAACACCCTTTTCCTGTCCCACGTCAACAAGCATACGAATTTCCTCTTCTGTTACGCTTTCCTCGTCTGCGTTGGGATCAAAACCGAAAAGACGGACAACAGCATTAGTTGAAAGCGAAAGAATCTTAACAAAGGGAGTGCATACCTTCTTGACAACAAGAAGAACATCAACTACCTTATAAGCAATCATTTCAGGCTTTTGCATTGCCATACGCTTCGGGGCAAGCTCGCCCAGAACAAGTGAGAAATATGACATAATGATTGTGATAACAACAACACTTGCACCACTGATTATGTCATCGAACTTTTCTAAATTCGGACTGATACCGAGAATAGCCTGAGTAAGCATATTGGCAAAGGTTGTTGATGCACTTGCCGATGTTAAGAAGCCTGCAAGTGTGACACCAATCTGGATTGTGGACAGAAAATTAGAGGGATTTTCTGTTAATTTTTTAATTTTCTTAGCCTTTTTGTGGCCCTCTTCGGCAAGCTTGTCTATCATATTATCGTTAAGCGAAACAATTGCCATTTCACTCATTGCGAAAAATGCATTGACAAGAATCAAAACAAACAATAAAACTATACTGAAAATAAGACTGCCGGGGTCATCCATTGTGGATATATCTCCTTTCGAAAATAAAAAAGTATTCATCATGTGCCTTTGAGTACACATTGATAAATCATTATACTATATTTTCTTTCATTCGTCAAATGTTTAAGGCAATTTGTTTATTATTTTTCATTTTTTCGTTGATACCGACTCTCTGAGGCATGAAAAAAGCCCTGATTCTTGACTTTTTTCAGTGTGAATACTAAAATATCAACAAAGAGGTGAAGAAAATGAAAAATAAACTGCTTATTATAATACCGATAATTATTCTTGTGATTGCTCTTGCTGCAATCGGCATTTCACAAAAAGACAGTAGTACCACTACCCTTTCTGCCGAAAGCACTGAAGCAGAAAAAACGGGAATAACAATCAACCTTACTCCGGACACAAAAAGCCTTGTTGTTTATGCCCCTTTGCATTGTGAAGTGCTTTTCGGCTCACAGCAGGTTCCCTATGATGAAACCGTTAAGTGCTACCGGCTTTTCACCGAGGAAAAAGGTAAACACATTGTCACCATTTCGAGATATGGCTGCCACACTGTGGAAAAAGAGGTTGATTTCACAAAACAGAATTCAGCAGAGCTGCACATTGACCTTCAGCTTACAGACGAATACAAAAAAGAGCTTCAGAAGGTTGCCGAAGAAAACCTTCGCAGATTCATTGAAATCTGTGACAACGGCAGCGGAGACTTATCTTCATTCAGCTTTTACACCGATGAGGATAAAACCAAGGCTCAGGCTGTTATTGACAGTGTGACGGAAAATCTCAGTGTTGATTCCATGCATTATGAAACAGGAAAAATCAACATTGCAGCTCTCAGATGTGACGGCATAGCTGAGGGAAGCGAAACAATTCCTGCCTCATATGACAGCCGTGGCAGTGTTGTGAAATTCACCCTCGACTATAATTACACATGGAAATATAAAAACACCGAAGATAATTCCTCCGGTGTTAACAGTGAAATTCAGAATCCCTTCATCAAAATGGAATATATAGACGGTGAATGGTATGTCAGAGAGATATATTTATACCTGAGAAAAAGATAAAAAGCAAGGCACAATTGCACAAAAGCTTTCCCTTTTTTTCGTCAACCTGACAAAGCGTTAACTATTGTAATAAAGTATTTTTTCTGATAAAATTATTCTCATCTAATATCAACTCCGGGAGGATTGTAAAATGAAAAAGATTATAAGCATTATGTTGTGTGTTCTCATGGCGTTTTCATTTTCCGTTATTGCATTTGCCGAAAACGAAAAGCTGCCCCTTCAGTTCGGTGAAGACGGAAAATTCAAAATCATGCAGGTCAATGACACACAGGACACCAACAATATCAACAAAAAAACCGTTGAATTTCTGAAAGCGGCACTTCAGAGTGAAGAACCCGACCTTGTGGTTATCGTTGGTGATATGCTCTCTGATTCCTTCACCTTCCCCACGAAGGAAAGATTATCAGACGGACTTCGTGTTCTTGCTGAAATTTTCAACGATGCCAAGGTTCCCTTTGCAGTAACCTACGGCAACCACGACCATCAGCATGAGGATATTCTTTCAATAGAAGAGATGAATGCTGTATTTGAAGAATTTGAATATTTCTGCAACGCTCAGGGCTGTGACCCCGGCACCTTCAATCTTCCCGTTCTTTCTTCAGACGGTACACATTACCCCCTCAACATATACATGATGGATACTCACAATAAGAGTGAGAAAATCGGTGGCTATGAGGGTGTTTATCCCGAACAGGTTGAATGGTATAAAAACACAAGCGATGCCCTCAAGGTGCAGAACAACGGTGAGGTTGTCCCTTCACTTTTATTCCAGCATATTCCCGTTAAGGAGATGCACCAATTCTATCAGGACGGCGAAAAGGGTGCTGCAGATTCCTTTTTTAACATCAACGACGGCAATTGGTATGCTCTCAATGACAAGGTTGCCGTTTCTGAGGAGAACTTTGTGGGTGAACCGCCTTATTCAGAGCCGAAAAGCCACACCACAGGTCAGTACGAGGCATGGCTTGAAAAAGGCGACATTATCGGTGCCTTCTTCGGGCATGACCACATCAACAACTTTGTCGGTGTTACCGACGAGGGCATTACACTTGGCTATAACGGCGGCAGTGGCTTTGCAGCTTACGGCTCAGGTGATAAGCGTTCGGTGAGAATTTTTGAAATTGATGAAAATGATGTTGAAAATTACACAACAAGAAGCGTATTTTACGGAAAGCTCACAGGTGACGAATTTGACTTTTATCCTTCCGACCTTCTTTCGGCAGATTCCATCACAAAGCTTCTGAGAATTTTCTACACAATATTTTTCTTCCTTAAATAAGATAAAATATATGAGGGAAATATAAAAAGACAGTCCCTGTGAACTAGCGAAAAATCAAACAGTTAAACACACAAAAACCATTGTAAAAAGCTGAATGAAATGCACCCCAAATGTTAGACATTGTGATATAATGTTTAACATAAGGGGTGATTTTTTATGCCTAAAGGAATACCAAACAAAAGATATACCGGAGAATTCAAGCAACAAGTGGTAGAAACAATGCAAAAAGAAAAAAT
>JAFUQS010000064.1 GCA_017472225.1 Clostridia bacterium
ATTTTTTCTTTTTGCATTGTTTCTACCACTTGTTGCTTGAATTCTCCGGTATATCTTTTGTTTGGTATTCCTTTAGGCATAAAAAATCACCCCTTATGTTAAACATTATATCACAATGTCTAACATTTGGGGTGCATTTCACATTCAGCTTCTACAATGGTTTTTGTGTGTTTAACTATTCGATTTATCGGGCATTCAAAGGGATTTTCTTTTTTTACATCCCTTGTTTTTTGAATTATGCGCCCCAGATGAGCCAGATAAGAAGATATCCGGTAATAACAGCCGAAAGTGTAAAGGGTACACCGTATTTCATGAAGGTTGTAGCCTTCACTTCATAGCCCTCTTTTCTGAGAATACCGATTCCGGTAATATTTGCGGAAGCACCGATGGGTGTAAGATTACCGCCGAGAGTGGCACCGCAGAGAAGTCCGTAATAAAGCACTGTGGGATTCATTCCCACTCCTGCTGCAATAACAGGAACAATTGAAAGCATTGTTGCAGTGTAAGGAATGTTATCAATAAATGCAGAAAGGATAACACTCATCCACACAATTATTGTGTAAACAAGGAAGGGCGAACCGGCTCCGAGGGAGGCAATTGCATCACCGATAACATCAATAACACCTGCACTCTTGATACCGCCGATAACCACAAAAAGACCTGTAAGAAGTACGATTGTGTAATAGTCAATTTCCTTGAAAGCGTTTTTAACTATATCCTTGTTTTTCTTTATCAAGAGCTCACGGATAATACCCACAAGGAAGAAGGCAATACAGATGATACCATTTGTGATGTCAGGCTTGTAGAAGCCACCGTTTGCAGCATCCTTATAAGGAATGAAGGAAACTGCAATAAGTGAAAGCACGGTACCGACAAGAAGGAAGGTGGGGAATTTATCCTCAACCTTTGTTCTGCCGCTGAATTCAATCTTTTCTTTATCCTTGCGGAACATGAAAAGAATAATCATGGCACTTACAATTGCACCTGCCTGAACAACCCAGAACATACCAACATGACCGTCGTGAACAAAGAAGTCCGAGAAGTCGAGGTTTGCAGCCTTTGCAAGAAGAATTGAGGTTGTGTCACCAACCAATGTTGCCGCACCCTGAAGGTTTGAAGAAACTGCAATGCATATGATTGACGGCACAGGTGAAATGCCGAGCTTTTTGCAAAAAGCAAGAGCAACAGGGGCAATCATAAGCACGGTTGCAACATTGTCAACAAATGCCGAAACAATACCTGCAAAAAGTGAAAGAGCAACCACCACCCATTTTACATTGGGCATTTTTGAAATAAGAACATCAGACATAAGCTGAGGCATTTTTGATTCGATGAACAGATATACAGTACCCATTGTGCCTGCAATCATCATAATAACATTCCAGTCAATTTCCGAAAGAGCACTTGCAATTGAATACTCAAAGGTGCCTGAGCCGACAGTGAAAAAGCCTTCACCGAAAAGCGTGGGATTTACCGTTGCGATTATTCCCAATGCAACAAAGATAAGGGCTGAACCGACGGTAACATAGGGTCTGATTTTCTGAAACGCCAACATAAGAATGTATGTAATGGCAAAGATAATCAGCGCTGTGATTGTAATGGGACTCATTTTTACATCTCCTTTTAATATACTGCGGTGTGAGTAAAAAAATAAAAAAAATCCGCCTTTAACTCAAGCAGATTCCGTCACAAATTAAGATAAAGCACCGACGAACGATTTTTTAGTGCAAAATCAAAATTTCAATCCGCAACAAATAGAATACATTACATATTCTATGACAGACTCCACCACTTATTTCGGATCGCTATAAAATTATACTTCCTTAACAGATAAATGTCAACAGTTTTAAAGAAAATGATACATAACAAAAGCCACAGTCCGCATTCACTGAAATACGGACTGTGTAATACTTTTATTTTTCTTCTGCTTCTCTTTGCTTGTCAAGTCTTGAGTTTCTGACATAAAGAATCATATCAATTGAAATTTCAACTATGTTGAGCACATAGAATGCCCATGCAAGATAGAAAAGCCATTCCTGATCCGGATTTGCCGTAACCTGAATAATTTTTCTTACGATACCGAAAACATAGCCTATCCAGATAAACACCTCAAAAAAGACACTCTTGCCCTTTGCAGTTCTGGATTTATAGGATTTCATAATTGAAATTGGCCATGAAAGACCGAAGCAAAGAATCATCAGTGCTTCAAGAAGATCTGTAATCTGCATTTTAAAACACTTCCTTTTTATTATTTTTTGCTGTTAAGATATTCTGCTCTGCCTTTTTCGTAAAGGTTGTTGCCTTCCGAATCGATGATAACCATCAAGGGCATATCCTCAACATAAAGCTTTCTGAGAGCTTCTGCACCAAGGTCCTCATAAGCGATAAGCTCTGCTGACTTGATGCATTTTGCAAGAAGTGCACCTGCACCGCCGATAGCACCGAAATATACACCTGTGTATTTCTTCATAGCTTCAACAACCTCAGGAAGTCTTGCGCCCTTGCCTATCATACCTCTTGCACCTACGCTCATCATTGTGGGTGCATAAGCGTCCATGCGTCCGCTTGTTGTGGGGCCTGCCGAGCCGATAACAGCTCCGGGCTTTGCGGGAGTGGGACCCACATAATAAATTGTTGCATTCATCGGGTCAATGGGAAGATCCTCACCACGGGCAAGTGCTTCGCACATTCTTTTGTGACCGGCATCTCTTGAGGTGTAGATATAACCTGTGAGTAAAACTCTGTCGCCTGCTTTGAGAGTTTTTGCAATTTCCTCTGTAAGAGGTAATGTTATTTTCTTTTCCATTTTATATTACCTCCGACTTATGGCGTGTTACATGGCAGTTGATGTTGATTGCACAAGGCATACCTGCAATGTGTGTGGGCAGAGTTTCAATATTGAGACCGATTGCAGTTGTTTTGCCGCCGAAGCCCTGAGGACCAATGCCCAACTCGTTAATCTTCTGGAGCATTTCCTTTTCAAGGTCAGCATAATAGGGGTCAGGATTTTCCGAATCAACAGGTCTCATAAGTGCCTTCTTTGCAAGAAGAGCAGCCTTATCAAAGGTGCCGCCGATGCCCACACCCACAACCATGGGAGGACAAGGATTGGGGCCTGCTGTTTCAACAGTTTCAATGATAAAATCCTTAATACCCTGAAGACCTGCTGAAGGCTTGAACATACGGATTGCACTCATATTTTCACTGCCGAAGCCCTTAGGGCCAACAGTAATTTTAATGTTTTCACCGGGTACGATTTCTGTATAAATCATAGCGGGAGTGTTGTCACCTGTGTTACCTCTTCTTATCGGGTCCTTAACAACACTCTTTCTGAGATAACCGTTGGTGTAGCCTCTGCGGACACCCTCGTTTACGGCATCTGTAAGATTACCGCCGACAATATGCACATCCTGACCGATTTCAAGGAAGACACAAGCCATACCTGTATCCTGACAGATGGGCACATTTTCATTGTCTGCAATTTCATAATTTTCAATGATATCGTCAAGAATACCCTTTGCAATTGCACCGTCTTCACAAGCACGGCAATTCTTAATTGCACACTTGACATCACCGGGAAGGTGACAGTTTGCATCAATGCAAAGCTTTTCAATCACCTCGGTAATAAGGTCTGTTTTAATTTCACGCATTCTCTTTTCACTCCTTATCTTTCGTGTCTTGCATATTTGGGAAGAAGCATCGGTGAAGTTTTTCCCGTATCAATACCTGCCTTCTTCAATTCATCAGCATATGCAGAAATATGGTCAAGATTCATTGTGCCGATTTCAACCGTTCTGCTTTTTGCGGCTGCAGCCTTACCTGCATTACGGCCGAAAACGATAATATCAAGAAGTGAGTTACCCATAAGACGGTTTCTGCCGTGGATACCACCGACTGCTTCACCGGCAACAAGAAGATTTGAGATAGCCTTTGTAAAGCCGTCTCCACCGATTTCAAGGCCACCGTTCTGATAGTGAAGTGTGGGATAAACAAGAATGGGTTCTTTTCTCATATCAATGCCGTAGTTGAGATACATACGAAGCATTGCAGGAATTCTCTTTTCAATTGTACCTTCACCGCCAAGGATTTCAATCATCGGGGTGTCAAGCCATACGCCCTTGCCCTGAGGAGTGTCTACACCCTTACCTTCAGCACATTCACGGATAATTGCAGATGCGGAAACGTCTCTTGTTTCGAGGGGATGAGCATAAGCTTCGCCATCCTTGTTAACAAGCATGGCACCGAGTGAACGCACCTTTTCGGTTACGAGAGCACCAAAAAGCTGAGGAGGATAAGCAACACCCGTGGGATGATACTGAATTGTATCCTGATAAAGAAGGGGTGCGCCGAGTCTGTAGCCTAAAACAAGTCCGTCGGCTGTAGCACCGTAATGATTTGATGTGGGGAAGTTCTGATAGTGAAGTCTGCCTGCACCGCCTGTTGCAATAACAACAGTCTTTGCTTTTGCCACAAGGTAATCCCCTGTTTCCATGTTAAGAAGCACTGCGCCTGCTACCTGACCCTTATCATCCTTGATAAGCTCAACGGCAGAGGTGAATTCAACAACGGGAATATTTCTGTTAAGCACCTCGTCACGAAGGTTACGCATGATTTCAGCACCTGAGTAGTCCTTACAGGCGTGCATTCTTTTTCTTGAAGTGCCGCCACCGTGAGTTGTGACCATTCTGCCATCCTCGTCTTTATCGAACATTACACCCAACTCATTGAGCCACTTGATAGCATCGGGGGCTTCCATAACAAGTCTTTTGAGAAGCTCAGGTCTTGCGGCAAAGTGTCCGCCGCCGAAAGCATCAAGATAATGCTGAACGGGAGAATCGTTTTCCTTGTCGGCAGCCTGAATACCGCCTTCTGCCATCATTGTGTTGGCATCGCCGATACGAAGCTTTGTGACCATAACGACCTTTGCACCTGCTTCATCAGCCTCAATAGCTGCAGAAGCACCTGCGCCGCCGCCACCGATAACAAGCACATCACAGTCATAGTCAATTTTTGAAAGGTCAATATTTTCAGAAAGAAGAATCGAATTTGAATGAAGAAGCTCTGTCAGCTCCTTGGGAGCCTTCTGACCCTTATTGGGACCTACCTTGATTTCTGCAAATCCGTCTGCTCTGTAATCAGGATGGAAGGCCTTGAGAAGGGCATCCTTTTCTTCTGCCGTCATTCTTTCAGGCTCTGTTTTCATTCTTTCTGCTCTTGTTTGTTCAACCTTTTTGATTGATTCACGCATTTCTGAAGTAAACATATGAATACCCTCCTTATTTCTCAATTTCTCTTGTGTTGTAGAGTTCTTTCATTTCCGTAATGGGCTTTTGCATAATCTTTTCAATCATATCATCATATGCGCCCTTGCGGATTTCTTCAACCCTTGCTTTAAGATGCTCTGTTTCGGGAGCGATATATTTGCCCACAAGACGCCTTGCGAGAAGACCTACCATGGGATGTGAAATTTCTGCGGGACATCTTACACTGCAGCAGCCACAGGCTACACAGTCGAAGGATTCCTCTGCACACTTTTCAAACTCCCCTCTTTGTGCATATGCAATATACTGCATAACATTGAGGTCCTGTGTGCAAGCCTTTGTGCAGGCATTACAGCCGATACAACTGTAAATTTCGGGATAAAGCTCCATCATAATCTGCTGTGTTGGCTTGATATCATTGATGGAGTAGGTTCTCTTATCTGTGGGGAAGAAGGGAATTGATGCAACATACATTCCGTCTTCAACCTGTTTCTGACAAGCAAGGCAGGTTTTGAGTGTGTTGTCTCCCTTGATTCTGTAAATTGTGGCACAAGCACCGCAGAAGCCATGACGGCAGCCACAGCCTCTTGAAAGGGTGTAGCCTGCATATTCCATAGCGGTCATAATTGTCATATCACCGGGTACTGAGTACTTTTTGCCGTAAAAATATACATTAACCATATTACTCATTTTCTGTCAGTCCTTTCTCTTAATATTCATCGGGAAGTTCGTCAACTTCGTCGCAGCGGAAAACCGGGCCGTCCTTGCAGACATATTTTGAGCCGATATTGCAGCGTCCGCATTTACCCACGCCGCATTTCATACGAAGCTCAAGAGTTGTATATGCCTGAGTTTTGGTAAAGCCCATTTCCGTAAGCGCTCCGAGAACGAACTTTATCATAATCGGAGGACCGCAGACGAGTACGGTTTTGTCTGTTTTCATATTGAGCTCCTTCAGGTAAGACGGAACAAAGCCAACATGACCGTCCCAACCGTCCTGAGGTCTGTCAATTGTGAGATATACGTTTGTATCTCTGGCTTTCATCCATACCTCCTGAATTTCCTTGAGCTGAACAAGGTCATCAGCTGAACGTGAGCCGTAAAGAATATCAATTGTTCCGTAATCATCACGGTTATCAAGAACATAGTTGATAACGCTGCGAAGGGGTGCAAGGCCGATACCGCCGGCAACAAAAAGAAGATTTTTGCCTTTAAGCTCGGTATCAACGGGAAAGTTATTTCCGTAAGGACCTCTTACCATAATTTCATCACCAACCTGAAGGTCGTGAAGATAATCTGTAAGAACGCCGCACTTTTTGATTGAAAACTCCTGAAAAAGCTTATTTGTGGGTGAAGATGTGATTGAGAACATCGCTTCACCGACACCGGGAACACAAAGCATTGCACATTGACCCGGCATATGCTCAAAAAGCTTGCCACCCTCGGGAGCTTCAACTCTGAAGGTTTTGACATCGGGAGTTTCCTTACGGATATCTGTAATTACACCGACCATAGGAACAAGTGTATCTAATTTGTAATTCTGATGGCAGGTACATTCGCTCATTTTGAATTAACCTCCTTACTGAAAGCCTTAATAACCTTGACAATGTTGGTTGATGCGGGGCACTTGTCAACACATCTGCCACAGCCTACGCAGGAATACATACCGTCGTTGTTGGCAGGGAAATAAACAAGCTTATGCATAAATCTCTGACGGAAGCGCTGCATCTGACTTGTTCTGTTATTACCGTGAGCCATCATTGTGAAGTCGGAATACATACATGAGTCCCAGCAGCGATATCTCTGAACGCCTGAGCCTGTATCATAGTCCTTAAGGTCATAGCATTGGCAGGTGGGACAAACGAAGGTACAGGTACCGCAAGCAAGGCAGGGCTTATAAAGCTCCTTCCAAAGCTCTGAGCCGAACTTTTCGTTTGTTGCATCTCCGTGCCAGGATTCAAGTGAAAGGTCTGCATAGGGAAGACGTGAGAGAATGGCTTTGATGCTTTCCTTTTCTTCTTCAACTGCAGCTTCATCTGCATCGGTGAGAAGCTCTGAGCAGAGTGCTGTGAGCCTTTCGCCTTTTTCTGTGTTAGCTTTCCAATAAAGATATTCACCCTTGAACCAGGTTGTTACATCACCCTCCGGCTCTGTGGGGTCAACGCCGAAGGTGGTACAAAAGCAGCTTTCCTCCGGCTCCGAGCAAGCAAGAGCAACGATGATACCATGATTTCTTCTTGCTTCATAAAAGGAGTCAACGGGAGAAGAAAGAAATACTCTGTCAAGAACCTGTGCACCCTTGATGTCACAGCCTCTGACACCGAAAAGGACAAAGTCTTCACCTTCAAGCTCCTGCTGTGTGATTTTGATTTTTCTGTTTTCTTTTGTAACGGTATAAAGTGTTTCGCTCTGAGGGAAAAAGGCTTCCTTTGAACTTTTCACCGTTTTAAGTGTATCAAGGTCAACTCTGCTGTCGGCAGCATAAATGCCGTAATTGGTCTGACCCGCTTTTTTTATGGGGATATATAATCTTTGACCGGAGGAAATAAGGTCAAAAAGCTGTTTAAGATTCTCTCTTTTAATCTTCTTCATTTTGTCTTATCTCCTTTCTTCGGCTTCCATATCGTCAAGTGTATAATCAGTCAGAGGACTCGTCTGTCCGATATCCTCACCCGCCTGAAATACACCGTAATATTCGTTGATATCCTTGATGAACTTCCGGTTGAACAGGTGAAGAGGAATTCCCTGGGGACATACTCTTGAACATTCACCGCAGTCTGTGCATCTGCCTGCAACGTGGAAGGCACGGATAATATGGAACATGCTTTCATGGAAGGGGTCAACATTTGCCTTCTGCTCGCTGTCAAACTTTGTTGAATCGAACACACACTTTCTGCATGAGCAAGCGGGACAGACATTTCTGCAGGCATTACATCTGATGCATTTTGAAAGCTCTCTCTGGAAATAAGTGAATTTATCCTCTGAAGTGAGATTTTCAATAATTTCAACATCTGTAAAGCGGTCTGCATCAAGTGTATCTGCACTTTCGAGCATGAGCTCATCATAAATCATATGCTCCTTGCCCTTGCAGACGTGACATCTTTCAAGCATTGAATCTTTATAGGATACTGTCTTTTCGCCGTAAAGTGTTTCAACCTTAAGCTCGTTACAGTCGCCGTCAATTTCAGCACCCTTGATATCTGTGATACCCTTGACACCCTGTGCCTTGATTGCATCAAGTGAAAGCTTACCCTTGCAGCCTATACCGATGATATAAGCCTTTTCACGGATAACTCTGTGCTCTTTTATAAGCTGATTGAAGGAATATGTGTCGCAGGGCTTGAGAAGAACTGCTGTCACGCCCTCAAGATTTGATGCCTTAATCATATATTTTGAAAGGTTTGCACCGCAGAAGCCGTCATAAACGAATTCGCTGAGTTCTTCTGCGCTGTTGAAATAAGCGGGCTCGGGATTAAAGGTGAAATCGCCTTTTTTCCAGCCGAGTACACGCTGAACGCTTCCGCTTTCCAAAAGCTCTTTTAAACGGGAAATCAGTTCTTGCATCTCAAATCCCCCAATCTTACGTTTTTACCAAGTGAGCGTACGGTTTCAACAAACTCGTTCATTGTCTGTGAGAATTTCACGCCCTCAGCTGCGCTGACCCATTCAACACGGGTTCTGCCTCTTTCAATGCCCACATAGTCAAGCATTGAGAAAAGAAGTGTCATTCTTCTTCTTGCATAATAGTTACCTGTGCTGTAATGGCAGTCACCGGGGTGACAGCCACAGATGATAACACCGTCTGCACCCTTTTCAAAGGCACGGAGAATAAACATCGGGTTAACTCTGCATGAGCAAGGCACACGGATAATTTTTACGTCGGCAGGATAAGAAAGTCGGCTGCTGCCCGCAAGGTCAGCACCTGCATATGAACACCAGTTGCAACAAAAAGCCACAATTTTAGGTCTGAATTCTTCATTTGTTAACGACATATAGCATCCACCTCCGCAATAATCTGTCTGTTTGAGAAGCCCTGAAGGTCCATAACACCTGAGGGACAAGCAACGGTACAAGCACCGCAGCCCTGACAAAGTGCACTGTTGACAACGGCAACTCTGTGAGTTTTTCTGATACCGTGGTCATTGATGAGCTTATCCTCATAGGAGATTGCACCGTAAGGACATACATTCGCACAAGCTGAGCAGCCGTTACAAAGAAGCTCGTCTGCCTTTGCCGTGCAGGGATTGGTCATAAGCTTATCTTTGGCAAGAAGTCCCACAACCTTAATTGCGGCGGCACCTGCCTGTGAAACAGTTTCGGGGATATCCTTCGGTCCCTGGCATACACCTGAAAGGAATACACCTGCTGTGGGAGATTCAACGGGACGAAGCTTCGGGTGAGCCTCTGTGAGGAAGTTGTTTGTGTCAATACTTGCCGTAAGCATTGTTGCAATATTTCTTACCGTAGGATTAGGTTCAATTGCCGCAGCAAGAACGACCATATCTGCGCTGATTTTAAGCTGCTTTCCGTCAATAAGGTCAACGCCGTGAACAAGAAGTGAGCCGTCAGCCTGAGGAGCAACCTTACCCACCTGACCTTTGACGTAATTTACGCCGTATTCCTCAACAGCTCTTCTGTAAAACTCGTCAAAGTTCTTACCGGGAGTACGGACATCAATATAGAAAACAGTAACATTTACATCGGGATACTTATCTCTTATAAGCATTGCGTGCTTTGCTGTGTACATACAGCAAATTTTTGAGCAATAGCTCTTACCCTTATTTTCAGCACAGCGTGAGCCGACACATTGAATGAACACGATGTTCTTCGGGGGTTTGCCGTCGGAAAGACGTTCAAGGTGTCCCTTTGTGGGGCCTGCCGCATTCATAATTCTTTCAAGCTCGAGGGAAGTGATAACGTCCTTGCTCTGTGAATAGGCATATTCATCATAGTTATCAAGCTTAATAACCTCAAAGCCGGTTGCAACAACAATTGCACCGTATTTCTGAGTGATAACCTCATCCTTCTGCTTATAGTCAATTGCACCTGCCTGGCAGAATTTTTCGCAGACACCGCATTTGCCTGTTTTAAGCTTAATGCATTGTGTGGGGTCAATAACGGGTACATTGGGAATTGCCTGTGCAAAGGGAGTGTAGATAGCCGGGCGGTTACTCAGTCCGCTGTTGAATTCACTTTTTGCCTTTTTGCTGGGGCATTTCTCCATACACACACCGCAGCCGGTGCATTTATCCATATTGACATATCTTGCTTTTTTTCTTATTTCAACGGTGAAATCACCGACAAAGCCGGAAACCTTTTCAACCTCACTGTAGGTATAAAGGTTAATCTTCTCATGAGCTGCCGCATCAACCATTTTCGGTGTAAGAATACATGCAGAGCAGTCAAGAGTGGGGAAGGTTTTGTCAAGCTGAGCCATTTTACCGCCGATTGAAGGTGTTTTTTCAACAATATCCACTTCATAGCCTGCATCGGCAATGTCAAGAGCAGTCTGGATACCTGCAATACCGCCACCGATAACAAGGGCACGCTTTATAACTCCGCTTTCCCCTGCTTCAAGAGAGGTGTTAAGGTTAACCTTAGCAATTGCAGCTCTTGTGAGAATAACTGCCTTCTCGGTACCTTCCTCAATGTCCTTATGAATCCATGAGCATTGCTCACGAAGGTTTGCAATTTCAACCATATAGGGGTTGAGACCTGCTTTTTCGGCACATTTTCTGAAGGTTGCCTCATGCATTCTCGGTGAGCAGGAGCAGACAACGATACCGGAAAGATTCTTTTCCTTGATTGCCTGTGCAATCTTTTCCTGACCGGCTTCTGAGCACATATACTGATAATCTTCAGCGTGAACAACACCCGGCTCAAGCTTTGCCATTTCAACAACTTTTTTTACGTCAACCGTTGCAGCAATGTTGCTGCCGCAATGGCAGACAAATACTCCTATTCCGTGCATCTGCTCACCTCCTGAACTTTCTGAATGCGCTGACTAAAAGCTGCTGAGGCATATCTTCATCAATAAGCTCAGGAATTTCGTCAGGCACAAGGTAGCTGCCACCTTTTTCTCTTATAACAATCTGTCTTGCAGCGTCAACAATTTTGCCCGGCTTAACATCTCTCGGGCATCTTTCAACACAAGCAAAGCAGGAAAGGCAAACCCAGAGAGAGTCGCACTTTGCAAGAGATTCAACATCTTCGTTAATTACATAGGACACAAACTGATGAGGCTTGATGTCCATTTTTTCATATGAAGGGCATGAAGCTGAGCATTTGCCGCACTTCATACATTTCAGAGGATTGGTTCCGCTGATTTCTTTCACCATTTCGCTGCGGCTTTTCTTAGAAGCTTCCATTTGCGTCAACCTCCTCCTTAACACCGAGAGCCTCCGCAAGAAGCTCTGTGAAATAAATTACGGGCACATCTGACTGTGCATTCTTTGTAAGATTATACTGACAAAGAGGGCAGGCCGTGATAAGCATTTCCGCTTCAAAGCTTTCTGCGCTGTTCATAACAGTATCGCACATATTCTTTGAAAGCTCCTTATCCTTAAGAGAGATATATCCGCCGCAGCACTCGTTACGGTAGGGATATATAACAGGCTCTGCGCCCAAGGCACGGATAAGATTTTCCATTACGGTGGGGTTTTCAGGGTTGTCAAAACCGAGAATTTCTGAGGGGCGAAGAAGAAGGCAACCGTAATAAGCACCGATTTTTCTGCCTGTGAGCGGCTTCACAACCTTTTTCTTCACTTCGTCAAAGCCTATTCTGTCACGGAGAACTTCAAGAAAATGAAGAACCTCTGTTTCGCCAAGGTAAGGCTCGTCAAGCTTCATATAGTTGTTTGCTCTCAATCTGATGTCCTCAACATTTCTCATATCATCGTTGACTCTTTTAACAACATGATAACAAGCCGAACAGAGAGTAACAAGCTCCTGACCCTTCACCTTAGCTTCGTTGAGAGCTCTGACAGAAGAAAGCTTTGATGCGATTTCATCACCCGACAAGGGATAAACACCGCCGCAGCACTGCCAATTTTCGATTTCTTCCATTTCGAAGCCAAGTACCTTTGCCGATGCTCTTGCATAAGCATCAAGCTTTTTAGCTTTGGTTCTTAAGGTACAACCCGGATAATAACTGTACTTCATACATCTATGATCCTTTCTTTTTGATTTCTGCGGTTTTTAACCGCACCATGTTGAGCCCCGTACCTTGCGTTTCTCTGTTCTTCTCCAACTTTTTTGGTCGCAAAACACCAACATAGTTTATTCGTATAATTGTAACATTTTTTTATGTCAATATCAATCGAAAAAATCGGGTTTTTTCGTGGAATTTTTACAGTTAATCGGCTTCGGTTTTGTGCATGATAACAGTGATATATAAGCCTTGATATTGTGTTATATCAGAGGTGATATAACAGTTAGAAAATGCTAACCGTTAAATAAAAAAACAAGGCAGAGGAAAAACTTTCCCCCGCCTTAAATATTAGCTGAAGCTTATCTCTGAACTCTGCCTGAGCCGTCGCCGCCGGCAAGCTTTTCAACCTCTGAAACACCAACACGGTTGTAGTCGCCTTCAATTGAATGCTTGAGAGCTGAAGCTGCAACTGCAAATTCAATTGCTGACTGAGTATCCTTGCCTGAAAGAAGAGAGTAGATAAGACCGCCGCCAAAGCTGTCACCACCGCCTACACGGTCAACAATGTGAAGGTGATATTCCTTTGAGAAGCAATAGTTTTCGCCGTCGTAAAGCATACCTGCCCAATCATTGTCTGAAGCTGAAATTGATGAACGAAGTGTAATTGCAACCTTTTCAAAGCCAAAGGTATCCTTAAGCTGCTTTGCAACTGACTTATAGCCTTCCTTATCAAGCTTGCCGCCGTAAATATCGGTGTTTTCTGCTTCAATGCCGAAAACATCCTTTGCATCTTCTTCATTTGAAATGCAGACGTCAACATATTTGCAAAGCTCTGTCATAGCCTTTCTTGCTTCCTCTCTTGTCCAGAGCTTACCTCTGTAGTTAAGGTCACAGGAAATCTTAACTCCCTTTTCCTTAGCCTTTTTACAAGCGTCAAGGCAAATTTCAACAAGGTTGCCGCCAAGAGCCGGTGTGATACCTGTGAAATGGAACCAATCTGCACCGTCAAAAATCTTATCCCAATCGAAATCCTCTCTTGCTGCTTGCTGAATTGATGAGTGAGCTCTGTCATAAATACAAACTGAGCCACGCTGTGAAGCACCCTTTTCAAGATAATAAATACCTACTCTGTCGCCGCCTCTTACAACATCCTTTGTGTCAACGCCGAGAGCACGAAGAGAGTTGATTGCAGCCTGACCGATTGCGTGTGAGGGAAGCTTTGTTACATAGGAAGCGTCCATACCGTAATTAGCAAGAGATACGGCAACATTTGCTTCACCGCCGCCGAAGGTAGCCTGCATCTTATCGTTCTGGAAGAAACGGTAGTAGCCTTCCGGAGCGAGGCGGAGCATAATTTCACCAAAGCATACAATTTTCTTACTCATTTTAATTTACCTCTTTCTAAAGCAGATTTTCTTAAGTTTAGTTTATTTTGTTTCAATACAGATTTCAAAGCCTGCAACTGTGTTTTTAAGACCGAAGCAGGTTACATTGCCCTTTTTGTCATACCAGATATCCGGGTCAATTTCTGCGCCGAGTCTTTCAAGATAAGCCTTTGCACGGTTGCCGTTGAGAGTTGAAATTACAATACAGCCCTTTGCGCCGCAATCATCGTGCATAAAGGAAACTGCACCTGCTGATACGCCGTTTTCTGTTTCTTTATATTCAAAGCCGAAAAGAGAGCAAAGAAGCTTTGCATCTGCCTTTGAGCTTTCTTTATCGCCGTAAATAACAACAGAATCAAGCTTGAAGCCAAGCATTGTTTTAATAGCATCCTTGCAATTCTGTGTAATTACATCCCAATTACCCTCTGCAATATCTGAGCTTTTTGCAATCCAGGTTCCGCCACAGGCAAGGATACGGTCAAAGGAAAGATAATCATTGAGATTTTTTGTGTTTACACCGCCTGTGGGCATCCATTTTGCAGCCTGATAAGGACCCGCAAGAGCCTTAAGCTTGTTAACACCACCGTTTGCTTCAGCAGGGAAGAACTTGATGTTTGTAAGTCCCATACTCATCGCCTGTTCCATTTCGCCGGGTGTTGCTGCGCCGGGCATCATAGGAATACCTGTTGACTTGATATATGCAATCATTTCGGGGTTGAAGCCGGGGGTAACAACAAACTTTGCGCCTGCCTTGATAGCTCTGTCGCACTGCTCTTTTGTCAGAACTGTACCTGCACCGACAAGAACATCAGGACATTCTTCGCTGATTCTTCTGATAGCTTCTTCAGCAGCTGCTGTTCTGAAGGTAATTTCTGCAGCAGGAAGTCCGCCGTCACGAAGTGCCTTTGCAAGGGGTACTGCCTTGTCAGCATCGTCAATAGCAACAACGGGAATAATACCTAATTCGTAAATAGTTTTAAACATATCCATTTTAAATTCATCTCCTATTGAGTAGTAAGTAATGTGCAGAAGGCACATCATTTTGTTTCCATTGGTTCAGCGGGTACATTTTACCCTTTCATCGCCCTATCGAGGACAATTTTATATTTATTAAACTCCTGAGTATGATGAGAATCCACCGTCAACAGGAAGCACTACACCGGTAATGAAGCCTGCTGCATCATTGTTGACAAGGAAAAGAAGTGCACCGTCAAGCTCCTTTGCTTCACCGAAGCGTCCCATAGGAGTTGCAGCAAGAATTTTACCTGTTCTTGCTGTGGGTGAGCCATCGGGATTCCAGAGAAGTGCAGCGTTCTGCTTTGTTGAGAAAAATCCGGGAGCAATTGCATTAACACGGATTCCTTCCTTTGAGAAGTGAACTGCAAGCCATTGTGTGAAATTTGAAACGGCAGCCTTTGCACCTGAATAGGCAGGAATTTTTGTTAAGGGAGTAAAAGCGTTCATTGATGAAACATTGATGATGTTACAGCCCTCTCTGCCGAGCATCTGCTGAGCAAAAGCCTGTGTGGGAATAAGTGTACCCAGGAAGTTGAGGTTGAAAACAAAGCCTACTCCGTCTGCGTCAAGATTGAAGAAATTTTTGCAATCTTCATCAATATCGCCGGGGAAATAATATTCCTTATCAGTTGTGGCTCTGGGGTTGTTACCGCCTGCGCCGTTAATGAGAATATCGCATTTGCCAAGGTCTGCTTCAACTGCCGAAGCTACTGCAAGGCAGCTTTCCTTTTCAAGCACATTGCACTTATATGCCTTTGCAACACCGCCTTCAGCCGTAATTTCATCTGCATAGCTTTTTGCTGCCTCTTCATTGATATCAAGCAGAGCAACCTTAGCACCTGCTCTTGCAAGTGTTTTTGCAAAGCCTGAGCAAAGCACTCCGCCTGCACCTGTTACAACAGCAACCTTACCTGTAAGGTCTGTGCCGAGTACGTTTTTAATCATTTCGCTTCCTCCTTATTTATTTGCTTTTTCACAAGCCTCAAAAAGGCCGTTGATATATGTTGCACCGAGAGCTCTGTCATAAAGTCCGTAGCCCGGTCTGCCTGTTTCGCCCCAGATCATTCTGCCGTGGTCGGGACGGACATATCCGTCAAAGCCTGTTTCCACAAGAGCCTTCACCACTTCATACATATCGATGCTGCCGCAGGAAGAAAGGTGTCCGCTTTCTTCAAAAGAGCCGTCTTCCATTATAAGCACATTACGGATATGCATAAATGCGATTCTGTCCATTGCGCTGTATTTTCTTACCATTTTTACAACATCATTGCTCTTGGCACAACCGAGTGAGCCTGTGCAAAGGCAAAGTGAGTTGGCGGGTGAATCAACGATTTTGAGGAAACGGTCAATATTTTCTTCACAGGTGATAATTCTGGGAAGGCCGAAAATGGGATACGGGGGGTCGTCGGGGTGAATTGCCATTCTTACGTCACATTCCTCAGCAACGGGGATAACCTTTTTAAGGAAATATTCAAGATTTTCCCAAAGACCGTCTTCACCGATAACTGCGTACTTTTTGAAAAGCTCCTTGATTTCGTCCTTTGTGTAGCTTGCATCCCAGCCGGGAAGATCGATATCATCCACAAGGGGATCAAGGCCTTTCATCTGATCCCAATACATAACAAGGCTTGTTGAGCCGTCGGGCGCTTGTTTGTCAAGCTGTGTTCTTGTCCAGTCGAAAACGGGCATAAAATTATAGGTTACACACTTGACTCCGTATTTTGCACAGCGTCTGATATTTTCGCAATAAACATCAATAAGCTCATCTCTGTTATCCGAGCCGAGCTTAATATCCTCTGACACGGGGATTGATTCAACAACATCAAAAACGAGTCCGTGCTTTTCGCACTCCTCCTTCATTTTCTGAAGGCTCTCTTCCGGCCACACCTGACCGGGCTTTACATCGTAAACTGCTGATACGATTGAGCGCATATTAGGAATCTGACTGATGTTTCTCAAGGTAACGGGGTCATCATAGCCGTACCATCTGAATGACATTTTCATATAATTTCCTCCAAACCGAAAAATCTTTTTGCATTGCCGTAGGAGATATCCTCTACGATTTTTCCTAAAGCTTTTATATCATCGGGATATTCTCCCTTTTCCACCCATTCGCCGAACATACCGCAGAGAATACGGCGGAAATATTCGTGTCTTGTATAGCTCAGGAAACTTCTTGAGTCGGTGAGCATACCGACAAAATTACCGAGAAGTCCGAGAGAAGCAAGGCTTGTCATCTGCTCACGCATACCGTTCTTTGTATCATTGAACCACCATGCTGAGCCATGCTGTACTGTTCCGGGATATCCCTCACGCTGGAATGCACCCATAAGTGTATCAATAAAGCTGTTATCACCGCTGTCAAGGCTGTAAAGAATGATACGGGGCATTTTTGAAGAGAGATACATTGAGTCCATAAGCTTCTGAAGAGCTGCAGAACCGTTGTAGGGACCTATGCAGTCAAAGCCTGTGTCGGGACCTAATTTTCTGAACATTGCCGTGTTGGGATTTCTCATGCAGTTATAGTGAATCTGCATTACCCAACCAAGCTCACTGTACTTTTCAGCGCAGAAAAGTATCATCTCGGTCTGCACTGCAAAAAGCTCCTTTTCGCTGACCTTTTCGCCGCCGATAGCTTTCACGAGAGCCTTATCCATTTCTTCCTCGCTCATTTTTTCAAAAACAGGGAAGTTGATACCGTGGTCGCTCGCCTTACAGCCACAGCTGTTGAAGTGATCCATTCTGTTTTTGAGAGCTTTTTTCAGGTCTGCCACAGAATTGATTTCAACGCCCGAAGCCTCTGAAAGAGCCTTGATATAATCGGCATAGCCGTCCATATTGAGGTTAAGCGCCTTATCCGGTCTGAAGGAGGGAGCAACAACTGCCTTGAGCTTTCCTTCTTCTCTTATCTTCTGATGGTATTCAAGAGAATCAATGGGGTCATCGGTTGTTCCGATAAAAGCAACATTACTTTTTTCGATAATGCCACGGACACTCATGCTCTCGTCCTTCAGCTTTTCTCTTGTAAGCTCCCACACCTGTTCGGCGGTCTCTGAGCTCAGAACGCCCTCATAGCCGAAATATCTTTTCAGTTCAAAATGGCACCAATGATACATCGGGTTGCCGATTGCCTTTGGAAGAAGCTCAGCAAATTTCAGGAACTTATCCTTTGCATCCTTGTCGCCTGTGATGTAATCCTCACTCACACCGTTAGAGCGCATAAGCCTCCATTTGTAATGGTCTCCCGAAAGCCAAAGCTCTGTGATGTTTTCAAACCTTTTGTCTTCGTAAATTTCCTTGGGGCTGACGTGACAATGATAGTCAATTATCGGCAGCTTTTCGCTGAAATCGTGATAAAGCTTTTTTGCCGTGTCATTATAAAGAAGGAAATCTTCTGTCATAAATGATCTCATTCACATTCTCCTTTTCCGGATAACTGCCGCAAAAAACACGCTGTTATCCATATTGTTACATTGTTATTCTATCACATTGTTTTAACAATAAAAATAGTGAAAATTGCTTGACTGATTGTTAATCTTGCTGTATGATTGTTTCAGAGCTATAAAAGGGGTGTTTTTATGCAGATTTTCGACCCGAGACAGAGTATGTCCAGCAATAAATTTGAGATTTTTCATTACCGTGATGCAAAATTTGAAGGTGTACCCGTTCATCAGCACGACTTTTACGAGGTGTACTTTTTCATCGGAGGCAATGTTGAATACAGCGTTGAGGGTCACTCCTACCATCTGAGAAAAGGGGATATTCTTCTCATCAATCCCCTTGAGCTTCATCAGCCGAGAATCGGCCCCGACCAGAGCGACTACGAAAGAATCGTTCTGTGGATTAACAAGAACTATCTTTCCCGCCTTTGCTCAAACGATGTGAGCCTTTCACGGTGCTTTGACAACACAAATCCCGACCACTCAAATCTTCTGCGCCTTTCACTTTCGCAGCAGAACTATATTTCATCAAAGCTGACAGAGCTGTTGGAAGAAAGCAAAAGCAAGGAATACGGCAGCGAGCTTGCCACACAGGCACTTCTGACACGCTTTCTTGTTGAACTGAACCGCCTCACAATGGCAAAGGACAAAAACCCTGTCACGGAAAGCGAGCCCTCCCCTCTTATATCTTCGGTTATTGACTTTATAAACATTCACTACTGTGAAAAATTATCCCTTTCAAGAATTGCGGAGGAGTTTTTTGTCAGCAAATATTATCTTTCCCACGCCTTCAATTCCACCGTAGGCACAAGTATTCACAGATATATCACTCTTAAAAGGCTCATTCATGCAAAGCAGATGCTGAGCAGCGGCATCCGCCCCACAACCGCCGCCGCAAACTGCGGTTTTAACGATTATGCAGGCTTTTACAGAGCGTTCACGGCAGAATACGGCATTACACCGGCGGAGTTTATTAAATCAGGAATCCGGAATCAGGAATTCGAGATTGCGGGAACATCAATTGCAAAACAATAAATTCATCCCACCAACTTATAATAAGGAGCTGTAAAAACCGGGTTTTTTACAGCTCCTCTTTATTTTGTTTATGTGGCCTGTGCTTTTCACAGCATATCCTCATAATCCTCGGTGCGACCTTAAATTTTCTGTCACTGTCAGATTTTCACGTGCATCCAGGAATATCCTGCCGCAATGGCACCCTTATAGTTCGGATTTTTTATTGAATCGTAATCAAGACCGAAGTAGGTGTAATTTGAATGATGTCTGCTCCATTCAGGGTCATATATCTTGCCGTCAATTTCAGCCCAGCCATGTCCACCGCTATTGCAACAATAAACCTCTTTATAGCCGATTGCTTTTGCCATGTAGGCAAAAGCGGCAGCATAGCTGAAGCAGTTACCTGCGCCGTCAACAAACATATCGTTTGCATAAATAATCGGCCAATCATCGCCCGTATAGTGAGGAATTCTGGGATTCCGTTCATCGTAGGCCTTTTTTGCATAATCGAAGCAAGCTCTGAGCTTTTGCTTTTTTGTCATCGTTGTGTCGGTGGCCTTGGCGACCTCTTTTGCGGCTCTGAATAATACCATATCCGATTTGGAAGAAGCCTTTGTTGCCTTACCGTTACTTACAATCCAATTGTTGCCGTTGTACCTGATGCCGTTTACATAATTAAAATCAATAACTCCGTTCTTATCGGCATAATACCAGCCGTCGGCTTTTGAGCCCACGATACCGTTTTTCTGCAAATTGCCCTTGGAATCATAATAATACTTTTTGCCGTTTACCGTCTGCAGACCGTTGCGGAAAAGTCCCTTATTGAAATAGTATGTGTTCTTTCCGACCGTAACAGCTCCGTTGGCAGGCTTACCGTTAACATAATACCTTGTATTTTCTATATAGTAGCTGATATAGCTTCCGTTTTCGGAAAGACAACGCAGAGTGTAGCTGTACACCTTGTCGGGTTCGGCTGTGGTGTCGGTATATGAAGTGCCCGAAGTGATGTCTGCAAGCTTTGTCCATGAGCCTTCCAGGGTTTTTCTGAGTACACTGTAGCCTTCTGCACCTTCAACGGCAGACCATTTTATAAGCACTCCCCCGTTCACGGCAGATACACCTGAAATTTCGGGAGGAGCTATGAACAGATTTGACTTTTTAGTTGCAGCTCCGCTTATAAGCTTACCCTTACTGTCAAGACATCTTACAGTGTAGGTATATGTTTTTCCGTCTTTAAGATTCTTGTGCGTATAGCTTGTTGATGTTACCTCGGCAAGCTTTTTCCATTTTTTGCTGCTGTCAAGATAGCTTATTCTGTATTTTGCTGCACCGCTACACTTTGTCCATGTGATTTTTGTGCCCGTTGCTGTGTTGCTGAATTTTTTAATAGCCGGAGACTTTACATATTTAATGCTTTTGCCCGAATTGTTGCTGCTTACTAAATTTCCTTCGGAATCAAGACATCTTACGGTATATGTATATTTTTTGCCTGACACTGCATTTTTATCAATATAGGATGTGCTTTTTGTGTTTCCGATTGATGTCCATTTGGAGTCACCTGTTTTTCTGTAAACACGGTAAGCAGCAGCTCCGTTGAGCTTTCCCCATTTGATTTTAACTCCGCCGTTGACATTTGAAACAGATGAAATCACGGGAGTTGTGATGAATACATTGCTTTCACCGTTTTTATCATAAGCACCCACAGGCTTGCCCTTATCGTCAAGGCATCTTACGGTGTATGTATAGGTTTTGCCTGTTTTCAGGTTTTTGTGGGTATAGCTTACAGAGCTCACATCAGCAAGCTTTTTCCATTTGTTGTTGACAAGAACAAGTATTCTGTATTTTGCTGCACCGTTACACTTTGTCCATGTGATTTTTGTACCCGTTGCTGTGTTGCTGAATTTTTTAATAACCGGAGATTTTACATATTTAATGCTCTTTCCCGAATTGAATTCACTTACAGGATTTCCCTTTGAATCAAGGCATCTTACGGTATAGGTATGCTTTTTTCCGGATGCCGCATTTTTATCAACATAAGATGTACCCTGAGACGTTCCGATTTCCTTCCATGCAGAGCTTCCTGTTTTTCTGTAAACACGGTAAGCAGCCGCTCCGCTTACGTTGTTCCATTTCACACGAACTCCGTCAACAGTACCTTTCACGGAGCTGATTACAGGTGCTTTCAGAGCTGTGGTTTCTCCGACAGACTCACTGTCTGCTTTTTGAGTGCTCTGTTCAGGAACAGACACCTCTGCTTGTGTTGCGTATGCACCAAAAAATGCTGACGAAAAAACCAATGTAACAGTCAACACAAGAACATATTTAAAAAACTTCATCATAATAAAATCCTCCGCTTACAAACACAGGAATTTCAGCCGATGAATATCAGCCTTTCTCACCCTGATTTTTTTCAATTCATTCTATCAATTTTTCACTGCTTTGTCAACATGGATACCATTGGCATGAATAACCCGTAGTGCCACTTAAAATGAGCTGCAAAAAACTTGCGTTTTTTACAGCTCATTCCTGTTTATTTCTTAAGCTCAATGCCCTTTGAAGCGAGAGAATCAATAATGCCGTTTACAACATTCATAACCTCTTCCCTTGTAAGGGTCTTTTCCGGGTGGGCAAAGTAAATTCTGACGGTGATTGACTTGCCGTTTTCGTCACGGTAAAGGTCAACAACCTCTGTACCCTTGATAAGTGAACAGTTTGCATTCTTCACAGCTTCGCCGATGGGAGCAAACTTCTCCGATACAAAGGAAAGGTCAATTTCGATACCGGGGAACTTGGAGGGTTCTTCATAGATAATTGCTTCTTCCTTTGCATTTGCAAAATCCGTAACATCAATTTCAGCAAAAACAATATTAGCCTTTTTGTCAACCTTCTTTGAAACTACGGGATGAACAATACCGATTTCACCGATATTTTTGCCGTCAAGCATGATGGCATTAAGGTTCTTCGGATGCTCATAGCAATGTGCAGGTTCAACAGCTTCATAAGAAAGTGCACAGTGCTTGATGTCACCTGTTATGGTTGCAAGAATG
Source organism: Clostridia bacterium (assembly GCA_017472225.1). GTDB lineage: Bacteria > Bacillota > Clostridia > Oscillospirales > Acutalibacteraceae > UBA6857. Next base: position 22,315 of record JAFUQS010000064.1, read on the forward strand.
TCACGAAGCTCAAAATAAAGAGCTTCCATTGTCTTTGTCTTTGAGAAAAGAGTGATTGCGAGCTTCTTTCTTTCATTGCAAAGTCCGTCTTCTCTGAGACCTTCGACAACTCTGCCAACCTCAAAAATACCGAAGTCGGGTGCATATGTGTTATTAAGCTTCACCTGGCAAAGCTGTGTGGGAATAATTGATTTTCTGATAACCTCAATGTTGGGGTTGGTAGCGTTAACCAGCTTCACATTATCTTCAATATCAATGCCCAATGCCTTGCACTCATCGTAGTACATCCATACATAGGAATGTGCCTCATGAAGTGAGAAACGCTTAACAAGGATATCCTTAATCTTATCTTCAACCGTCTTTTCCACATCGGGACGAACAGGATAAACGGGAGTTTCCGTTGTGTGGACATCGAAGTTGTCATAGCCGTAAATTCTTGTGATTTCTTCAATGATATCAGCCTTGATTGTAACATCCTTTGTGGCTCTCCATGAAGGTACATCCACTGTGAATTCATCATTTTCAAGCTTAACACCGAAGCCGAGTGATTCAAGAGTTTTAACAATTGTTCCGTTGTCAATTTCAATGCCGGTGTAACGGTCAACAAATGCCTTGTCAAAGCTGAGTGTTACTTTATCGTACTTGAAAGCCTCCTCATCGGTGAGTGAGGAAACGACCTCAACGCCTGAGTCAATATCTGTAAGAAGCTTGACGAAACGAGCAATTGCCGGAACCGTCATTTCCGGGTCAAGGCACTTTTCATAACGCATTGAAGCATCTGTTCTGTGTGAAAGGCGCACTGTTGATTTTCTGATTGATACCGCATTGAAGGTGGCACTCTCAAGGGTAAGTCTTGTTGTGTCGGAGACAATTTCACTGTCAAGACCGCCCATAATACCTGCAATTGCAACAGGTGTATCACCGTTGCAGATCATAAGTGTGTTTTCGTCGATATTTCTTTCAATGCCGTCAAGAGTGGTGAAAGTGAACGGTGTATCAAAACGCTTGATACGGAGCTTTTCAACCTTTCTTGAGTCAAAAGCGTGCATAGGCTGACCCATTTCAAGCATAAGGTAGTTTGTAAGGTCAGCAAGAAGATTGATGCCTCTCATTCCGCAATAGAAAAGTCTGATTCTCATATTGACGGGGCTGACATTCTTTGTGATGTTTTCAACCTGAAGGCAGGAATATCTCTGACAAAGAGGGTCTTCAATCTTCATATCTATTTTGGGAAGGCTGTCGTATTTCTTAAGGTCAACAACATCAAGTGGCTTCAAGGGTCTGCCGGCGAGAGCTGCGAACTCTCTTGCAATACCGTAGTGACCCCAGAGGTCGGGACGGTTTGTAAGAGATTTGTTATCAACCTCAAAAATGATATCGTCAATATCGTAAACTTCCTTGATATCTGTACCGTTTGCAACATCCTCGGTGATATCCATAATGCCGGAATTGTCATCGCTGATACCGATTTCTTTTTCTGAGCAGCACATACCGCAGGAGGTATAGCCTGCCAATTTTCTCGGTGTGATTTCGATTTCGCCGATTTTTGCACCAACCTTTGCGAAGGCGGTTTTCATTCCTACTTTTACATTGGGAGCGCCGCAGACAACGTCTGTGAGCTCAGCGTCACCTGCATCAACCTTGAGAAGGTGGAGCTTCTTTGATTCGGGGTGGTCTGCAACTTCCTTGATTTCAGCCACTACAATGCCTGAAATGTCACTGCCCTTGAAGAAAATTTCGTTTTCAACCTCAGCCGTTGAAAGTGAAAAACGGTGGATAAGGTCAAGCTTATCGAGTCCTTCAAAATCAACAAAATCTGAAAGCCAATTCATTGATAAAAACATAACTGTGCTCCTCCTTTCTTATTCGTCAATAAACTGTGTGAGTGTTTTAAGGCTGCCGGAATTAAGGTCACGGATGTCTTTAATTCCGTATTTCATCATAACAAGTCTTGTAAGACCGAGACCGAAGGCAAAGCCTGTGTATTCATCCGGGTCAATTCCGCCTGCTTTGAGAACCTCAGGGTGAATCATACCACAGGGGCAAAGCTCAAGCCAACCGCTGTGCTTACATGAGGGACAGCCCTCACCGCCGCAGATAAGACAGCTTATATCAAGCTCAAATCCGGGCTCAACAAAGGGGAAAAATCCGGGGCGAAGACGCACCTTTATGTCCTTCTGGAATACTTCTGAAAGCATTGTTTTCATGAAGTAGATAAGGTTTGAAATTGAAATATTCTTGTCAACCATAACGCCTTCCATCTGGAAGAAGGTATTTTCATGGCAAGCGTCGGTAGCCTCGTTTCTGAAGCAACGACCGGGGAAGATTGCCTTGATGGGAACTCCGTCATTGATAAGGGCATCCTTATATTTCTTATAAATAGCGTTCTGTGCGGCTGAGGTCTGGCTCTTTAAAAGCTGACCGTTTTCAAGATAATAGGTATCCTGCATATCTCTTGCCGGGTGATGCTTGGGAATGTTGAGAGACTCAAAGCATTCATAGTCGGAAACGACCTCTGCATAATCCTCAACGGTGAAGCCCATTGACTTGAAGATTCTTTCGCACTGACGCTGAACAAGCGTAATGGGATGATAAGAGCCTTCGGAAAGTGCAGGAGGCATTGAAATGTCAAAATCGGGCATTGAATTGATTTCCTTCTGAATTTCAAGCTCCTTCAATTCCTTTGTTCTTTCTGTAATTTTGTCGGTTACCTCGCCCTTGAGCTCATTAACCTTCTGACCGAATGCCTTTTTTTCTTCGTTTGAAAGACCCTTCATTTCCTTCATAAGCTCGGTAACACTACCCTTTTTGCCAAGGTACTTTACTCTTATGGCTTCCAGGTCCTGAGTGTTTTCAGAGCTTTTCAATTCTTCAAGGAACTGTGCTTTGAGTTCAAGAATTTTACTGTCCATATTAAACCTCCATATAAAATAAAAAAATCGTCCCATCAGAAAGATGAGACGAAATAAATTCCGTGGTACCACTCAATTTGCAAGGCTTTGTGCCCTGCCACTCTTTTTGCTTTAATGCAGCAACTACATCCTGCTTTTCACAGGCAGCTCGTGAGGCGAAATTCATCTGCGGGAACAATAGGATTCTTTCAGCTTATGAATCCCTCTCTGAAAAGTCTTTTCCGCAAACTACTGAGTTCTCAGTCATTGCTTTTGAACGATATTGGATAGATTATACCCTAATATCGAAAATAAGTCAAGTGGTATTATTCAATTATAATCAGGCGGGCTCCTTAATGCTTGTAACTGTCCAGACACCATCCTTGTTTTTCAGCTTCCACAAGGAAAGTATATCCCATGAGCCGGAATGAACCTCACCGGAAAAATCATATCTTGTTACGGAATATACCACCCAAAGATAGCCGTTACCCATGGTAAAGTCTCCTGCCACAGCCTCAAGGTCAAGGCTTATTCTTTCAATATCGGGAGACAATCTGTAATACCTTTCAAGCTCACCCACATCCAACGAAGGTGCCTCACCGACGCAGGTGAAAACTTCCCTTGCAACAGAAAGAACCTGCTCTGCTTTTTCCTTGTCCTTTTCGGAAAGAGAATGGTTTATTGATGAATAATCGGGGAAATAGGCATATTTATACTTTTTATACTTGCTGTAATATTCGCTTGTGGGCATGAAAGCTGAAAAAGCAATGAGCGCAATTGCAACAGCAAGAAGAATTGCCGTAAGTCTCTTGGTTTTCATAGCATCTGCCTCCCTTTGTTTTATTACATTTTCAGTATAATACAGAAGGCTTAAATTGACAATAAATGTTACCGCATTGTAAGAAAAAAGTAAGAAATCAGCTGAAAAAAGCTTTTTATCTGCCCCTGATTTTCAAAGCACTGCAGATTTTTTCAAGGAACAGCACCATGAAAAGTATTTCAACAGCACCGACAACAAGGCACTGCACCGTTCTTGAAGCAATCAACGGCAAAAGCTCAGTACCGTAGTAATGATTAAGCCACAGACTGTTCATTACAAGTGAGCAAACAATCTGACTTGTCACAACAGACAGAACAATTCTCACAAGTCCGCCCTTTTTCTGAAGGAACAGACCGAATATAAGCCCGGACACAGCCGCCGTAACGGTAAATCCGGGAAGATATCCGCCCGTTGTCGGAAAAGCAAAGGCACCGATAAGGTCACCTAAGCCGTACACCGTAACAGCACCAAGAACACCAAAGCGTCTTGCCGCAATCACAACAGGAATAAATGAAAATGATATTCTGAGCGTTGAGCTGATTGGTATGACCAGAAATCTTGCAAGTACAACCTGCATGGCGCACAAAAGTGCAAGGCAACAAAGAGTGAAAATCTGCTCATGGGAATTTTTCTTTTTTGACATAATAAAAGCACTTCCTTTCTCTCGCTGAAAATTAAAAGGAAATGCAATATTTCGGTTATCCTTTTTTCACAGCGGGATGCGATTTATATACCGTAAGAAAATAATTCTTTTCGTCCCTGAGGCAACTCCCCGTCCTGAGGGCACTGAACGCATATAAATCTACTCTGTAGACTTGAATATACCACTAATGCTTTTTTTCGTCAATAGTATGAACAGAAAAAAACAAAAAATTGCTATATTGTCTTATTTGTGATAAAATAAAATCAAAAGCTCAAATGAAGTGAGGGTAAACGATGAACACATTCAGAAAGATATACGAGGTCGTTAAAAAAATACCTTTAGGCAAGGTTGCTTCTTACGGTCAGGTTGCTTTTGCGGCAGGCAATCCCCGTTGGTCCCGTGTGGTCGGCTATGCTTTGCACGTGAATCCTGAGCCGGGGGTTATTCCCTGCCACAGAGTTGTGAGAAAGGATGGCAGAGTTGCCGATTCCTTTGCCTTTGGCGGTGCAAATGTTCAAAGGGACTTGCTTTTGAGCGAGGGCGTTATTTTTATTGACGATAAAACCGTAGATTTGGAAAAATCAATGTGTGAAATGTCTGACATTTCCGACTGAGATATTCACAACCGGAAAATACAGATATCGGGGCTTAAAAAACGACCATTTAAAAAGCGAGAAAAACAATGTAAAAAGGAATTCTCTTTCTGAAAGCAGCCCGGGTCAGTAGACAGTAGTCAGGGGTCAGTAGCCAGGGGTCAGTAGTCAGGAAAAGATAAAACAATAAGGAGTCTGTAAAAAATAAACAGTCATTTAAAAGGCAAGAATAACAACGTAAAAAGGAATTCTCTTTCAGAAAGCAGCTTGTAGCGGGAGCGACTGTCGGACTACAGGCAGTGGAAAGGCACACAAATAAATCAGACAATAGCATACCTTACGGAACAAATTAAACCAAGCGGCTCATTTTATTGAGCGTTGTTTTAATTAGAGCTGTTCGGCAACCGAGCCGTGGTATGGCACAACGGAGCAATCTGAAAATACCGATAAGAAGAAGCCTTGTTTCCTTATCCACGGTGAGCAGAAAAGAATACCGAGTAAAGGGTAGAATAAGCCTGACTCGGTATTTTTAGTTCTTGCGGAAGCTAATCCGCCAGCGTGCTTTTGCTTACTTTTGTCACGCTTGACAAAAGTAAGAGCCCAAGCGGCTCGAGCGAGCGGAGTTAAAGGAATAGATAAAATCTTACCATTCAGCTCCAAGGTATATAAAAGCGAAGTTAAATACATTTATAGTAGACAGTAGTCAGGAGTCGGTAGTCAGGAAAAGATAAAACATAAAACCATTGTATCAAGCATTCAGCTTTTACAATGGTTTTATATGTTTAATTATTTGATTTTTCGGATGTTCAAAGGAGATTTGTCTTTTTACATCCCCTGAAAACACCAGAATTTTTTGTTTTATAAATATTTAACTTTACGCAGCTTTGCTTTTTTTGGCAATTCCTTTCACACTTTCGCACAGCTTGTCATATAGCTTCAATATCCATCCGGTGAGAATATTGACAACAAACGAAAGCAGAAGGGAGCAAACTATACAGGCAGGAACAACAATGATGAAATAATTGAATCTGCCCGCAATATCAGGCACTTTTTCATTCAGAATTCCGTAAAACAGCTTATCAAAGATATTTGAAAGAAGATAAGCTCCAAGGCACAAATCCGAAACCTTGTTGCAGAATTTTTTCAACCACTGCGGCCATGAGGTAAGGTCAAGATTTGCAATAAAAGCAAAGACCAACACAGCAATAACAACCACCGGCAATGCACCGTAATCCTGCCACTTGCCTCTTATAAGCTTACCGCCTGCACTTCTGTAAAAACAAAAAGCACCGAAAAGAAGGGTTGTAACTGCAATAAGGATAACATTCACTATCTTGTTTATCTTTATTCCGTATTCTCTTAAATAGCAGCCAATGAAATAATAGGTTACGGGATATATTGCCGTCCACCAGGAGGGAATAATCTGACTGTATGAATCTGATATATCAGGTGATGCCCACCAGCCTTCCTTTGTGAAGTTGAAAATATTTATAATCTGAGGCAAGGCTGTGAGAAAAAGCATTGTAAAAATAAGAATTTTTTTATATTTCTTTTCCTCAATGTTATTCCATGCAAGATTCAGAAAGGGAATGAGCAGAAACAGACCGATATACATTTCTATATACCAGGAATATTTGGCTGCACGGAAATTCAGAAGCTCACCCAGAAAATCGGTTAAACCATACGGCTCATTGAAATAAGTCACCCAGAAAATATAACAGGCTACGCTTGCAAGAAAATAAGTCACAAGGGTCTTATTGATTCCTTTATAGTATTTTCCTGATAAAGTCTTGTTCTTCAAAAGAAAGCCGGAAAGAATCATAAAAAGCGGAACACAAATCAGGCAGAAGGAACGAACAACGGTCATAACAAAAAGTCTCGGTCCTGCAAGTTCAAGTGTATAAAACTTTGATTGAAGGAAAAAGTGTACACTCACCACCAGGCTAAAGGCAAGAATTCTGATGATATCCATTGAGGGATTTCTTTGCGCCTGTGCCGCAGTCACTGCTCTCTGATTGATATTTTTCTTTTCCATTAAAATTCCAGAACCTCTCTGCTGTCACTGATAAGTCGCAGCCAATCAAGAATGTCACCGAAAACTATTTCATTATTCTCTTCATTGAGAATCTCATGCCTGTCACCGGGATAAAGAATAACCTTCGGCTCATGACCTGCAGCCTCAAGATTGTCGCAGACATTGATAACACCCTTACCGTTAAGTCCGATCGGGTCCTTGGCACCTGAAATAATAAGAATAGGAAGTGTGGGCGGAATGAGATAAGCCCATTCATCTGTGCAGCAGGTATTGGCAAGAGAGAGAATATCTCTCACACCGCCAAGTGTAAGACCGTTGCCACAAAGCGGGTCATTTATATAAGCGTCAACATTCTTTTCGTTTCTTGAAAGCCAATCCTTTTCAGTTCTCGGGTCCTTCACACCAAGGTTGCCTATTTTGTCAAGAAGCATGGCGGGAACTGCAGCTCTTGCGCCCATTTTTTTGCAAAGGAACTTAATCGGCTCCTCAAGAACAACTGCAGCAGAGGGTAATTCTCCCGTTCCGCAGATTACAATGCCCGAAAGCTCACTGTGAAAAACAGTTGCATAAACTCTCACACAGAATGAGCCCATTGAGTGGCCCAGAAGATAATAGGGAAGCTCCGGATATCTTTTATGCATAATGGTGTAAAGAATGTGCATATCGTCAATCATGCGAAGGTCGCCGTCTTCTTCAGCAAAAAAGCCAAAATCCTCCTGAGCTTCAACGCTCTTTCCATGGCCGAGATGGTCGTTTCCGCAAACTATATAGCCTTCCTTTGCAAGGAACTCAGCAAGAGGTGCATAGCGTTCAATGTGCTCGGAAACACCGTGAGCAATCTGAAAAACTCCCTTAGGCTCTTTTTCATCGTCCTGCCAGATGCAGCAGTGAATTTTATTGATAAGCGTTGATGACATATAATAGGCATCTTTTTTGATAATAGCCATTTTTTAATCCTCCGTTGTTTTCAGTGATTCAATTATAATATAATAACTTAAAATAATCAACTAAAACTTAATTTAAATTTAACTTGTATGAATATTATTGTTTACAATAGAAAAGAAATAATATATAATAGTAAGTCCAGAAACATCAAGGAAAGGTAAACACTATGCTTGGCTATATCAGGGTCAATAAGCCCGAAATGAAGGTTAAAGAATATGAGCTTTACAGGGGACTTTACTGTTCGCTTTGCAGAGCCATGGGTAAATATTTCGGTGTGCTTTCACGGCTGACACTGAGCTATGACATCACCTTTCTTGTTCTCATGCGGCTAAGCTTTTCGTCTGCCGTTCCCGACTTCAAGGGTGGTCGTTGTCCCTTCAATCCCGCAAAAAAATGTAACTACTACCAAAATGAAGAAAAAGAATTCAGGTATGCCGCCGCAATTTCAATGATGATGTTTTACCAAAAGGTAAAGGATAATATCCGGGACAGCTCCTTTTTCAAGCGTATGCTGATGTACATCATTCTTCCCTACGCCCATTTAAAAAACAAAAAAGCAAAAAAGATGTTTCCTGAAATTGAAGGCGTAATCGCACAGTCGATGATAAAGCAGGCACAAACAGAAAAGGAAAATGTATCTGTCACTGACAATGCTGCCCACGAATCAGCTCATGCTCTCGGCTCAATTATGGCTTACAACCTTGAAAACAACAAAGACCTGATTTACCGTTTCGGCTACGGTATCGGCAAGTGGGTATATCTGACCGATGCTGCCGATGATATGGCAAAGGACCTGAAAAAGGGCAGCTTCAATGTTTATATAAATCAGTACAACATAAAAAAAGAAGATGATATAACCGAAGAAATAAAGGAGCAGATTAAAGGTGAGCTCAATATGAGCTGTGCATTAAGCTGTGAAGCTTTTCATGATATACAAAACAAAACACTCATTCCCGTTTGTGAAAATATAATATATGAGGGAATGGAAATCGTTATGAATACAATATTGAAAGGAAAAGAAGAAAAATGAGAGACCCGTATGAAGTTCTCGGTGTGCCGAGAAATGCAAGTGCAGAGCAGGTAAAAAAAGCTTACCGTGAGCTTGCAAGAAAATATCATCCCGACAATTACGATAACAGCCCGCTTAAAGACAGCGCCGAAAGAAAAATGCAGGAAATCAACGAGGCCTATGATGCAATTATTTCCGGCAAAGCAGGCGGAAGCGGATATTCAGGCAATTCTTATGGCTCGGCGGCAAATTACAGTGAGGTTGAAGCCCTTCTGAGGCAGAACAGACTAGAAGAAGCCGAAAGTATGCTTGAAAATATGCCCGAAAGCATCCGCACCTCCCGTTGGTATTACCTTAAGGGTGAAGTGAATTACAAGCGTGGCTGGACTCAGCAGGCTTATTCTTATTATTCAATGGCTCACAATATGGAGCCTGACAATCCCGAATACAAGGGAGCCTTTGACCGGATGAATAACCGGAGAAGCGGCGGCTTCAGAACAGATAACAGAAGAACCGGTGGCGGAACAATGCGTGGCGGCTCATGTGACGGATGTGATATATGTTCAGGGCTTATCTGTGCCGACTGCTGCTGTGAATGCTTCGGCGGCGACCTGATTCCCTGTTGCTGAGAGGTAGATTATGAAACAAAGCGGAAAGGTTGCATTGGGTGGAATGCTCATTGCACTCAGTGTTGTTATTCTTATCCCCTCAGTGCTTGAGGTTTTTTCATATACTCTGCCGGCAATTGCCGGTATGCTCACGATGTTTGCAGTGGTTGAGCTCAACAAAAAATGGGCAGCAGGTGTTTATGCCGCAACCTCCATTCTCGGTCTGTTTCTTGTTCCCAACAAGGAGGCTGTTGTGCTTTATGCCGTATTTTTCGGCTATTATCCCATAATAAAAGCTATTCTTGAAAGTAAGCTCCCGAGGGCTGCGGAATACATTGTGAAGTTTGCAATTTTCAATGCCGCATTGGTGACAGATTTCTTTGTTATGACAAAGATTTTCGGTATGCCCTTTGATGAATTCATGGGAATTCAGGGTGAAACCGGCGGATGGGTAAAATATATTGTTCCCATAATGCTTGTGCTGGGTAATCTGGTTTTCATTGTTTTTGACATTGCCGTCACAAGAATAATCACCGTTTATCTTAATTTCTGGCAAAAAAGATTCCACAAAATGTTCAGATTCAGATGATAAATAAAAAATCTACCGCATCTGCGGTAGATTTTTTATTTATTGAACCATTACGATACAAACATCAATATAATTGCCGTCCTTGGTATAAACCTTGACTTCACAGGTGCCTGAACCCACTGCAGTTACTCTGCCGTCTGAGGTAACTCTGGCAACAGAGGTGTCACTTGATTGCCAGGTAACAGCCTTGTTGGTTGCATTTGCGGGAACGACCGTTGCCTTCAGATTAAAGGTTGCGCCTTTATCTGCCGAAACTCTTGTTTTGTCAAGTGTTACACCGAGAACTTTTATATTCTTGACTTCAACGGTGCATTTTGCAGTGTAGCCGCCATCCTTTGTGGTGCAGGTGATAACCGCCTTACCGTTTGCTATACCCTTGACAACGCCCTTGGAGTTGACCGTTGCTACCTTGGTGTTGGAGGATTTCCAGGTTACACCCTTGTTCGTTGCAGTTGAGGGTGCTACGGTTGCCTTAAGAGTGAGTGTCTGATTCTTGCTGAGTGTGACGGAGGTCAGGCTCAGCTTGACGCTTTTCGCCTTTATGGGGTTAACCTTGACCGTACACTGAGCAATCTTTTTTCCTGAAACGGTGGTACAGGTGATAACTGCACTCTTGCCCGGCTTCATGCCTTGAACAACACCCTTGGAATTTACATATACAATTGAAGGGTCGCTTGACTTCCATTTAAGATTTTTGTTTGTTGCGTTTGCAGGTGAAACAGTTGCCTTGAGCTGATAGGTTTTGTTATAACCCACATTAACCGTTTTCTTGTTAAGCACAACCTTGGTAGGTACAACCTTCTTGACGGTAACGGTACATTTTAAAACCTTGCTTCCGTCCTTAGATGTGCAGGTGATTATTGCCTTACCCGGCTTTATTGCAGTTATTTTACCCTTTGCGCTTACCTTCGCAACAGTAGTGTCGGAGCTTTTATATGTAAGCTTTTTGTTGCTTGCATCCGATGGGGTAATTGTTGCCTTGAGCTGGTAGGTGTTACCGTCCTTAATGGTGACGGAGGCTTTGTTGAGCTTCACTGATTGAACACTGATGAAATCAAGAACCTTAACCTTACACCTTGCAGTGAAGCCACCCTTGACCGTTGTGCAGGTGATATACACTGTACCCGGCTTTTTGGCTGTTACAACACCCTTGGAATTAACAGTTGCAATGCTCTTATCCGATGATGACCATGTCACCTTTTTGTTTGATGCATCGGCAGGAGAAATAGTTGCAGTGAGCTGTCTTGTGTTGCCTTCGTAAACAGACACACTCTTTTTATTGAGAGTCACACCGGTGGGAAGGATATAAACCCTGAGGTTATATGAATACTTGATCATGGGATTATCCGTTGAGGCACAGGTGATAACTGCCTTACCTGCTCCCACTGCGGTGATTTTGCCGTCTTTATCAATCTTTGCAACCTTTGTGTTTGATGAAGACCACTTAACATCCTTGAAGGTTGCATTTTCAGGGCCTACAACAGCCTTGAGCTGACGGACTCTGCCCTTATACATAATGGTTGTGTTTCCGCTGACAGAAAGGGATTCAACCTCAGTCTTTCTGAGCACGGTTACAACACAAGTGGCTGTTTTGTTCATGTTTTTGGTGGTGCAGGTAATTGTTGCAGTGCCTGAGCCTACTGCTGTCACCTTACCGTTTGAATCAACCGTTGCAACCTTTGTGTTTGAGCTTTTCCATGAAAGAGCCTTGTTGGTTGCCTCCTCGGGAAGAACGGTTGCCTTGAGTCTGATTGACTTGGTTGTGTAAATTGTTGCCTGTGTCTTGTTAAGAGAAACAGATCTTACTGCGGTGATAACCTTGACGGTACAGGTTTCAATGATTCCGCCGTCATTGGTTTTGCAGGTGATTGTTGCAATACCGTTGGAAAGAGCTGTTACAAGACCCGTTGAGGAAACTGTTGCAACTCCCGGATTATTTGAGAACCACTTTACCGACTTATCCTCGGCAGTGGTGGGATAAACAGTCGCCTTGAGCTGCTTTGTTTTTCCGGTATAAAGTGTTGCAGATGTACTGTCGAGAGTAACCCTATTTACACTTTTTCCTATACCTATAAGGCTAAGCGGGAAATAGTCACCCCAGACACGCTGAAGTGAATCGGAGGGATGAACGCCGTCTATCGTATATTCGGGAAGGAAGGCATCGGGATCCTTCGGGTTTGATGAAACGGAATTGAAATCAACAAAGCCGTCATGCTCATTTGTTGATTTGAGCCATTTGTTAACATCAAGAGCAATCTGCCAATCCTGTTCAAATTCCTCGTCTGTTCTGACATATTTATCTCCGCTTCCGAAATAATTCCTTGTGGAGCCCTTCCACTGTGTAATTCCCACGGCGATAACCTTTATGCCCGCATCATGGCATTTTTTGAACACCTGACGGTAGCCTTCGATAATATCCTGAGCAGTAGGCTGAGTTGCAGTGCCGATATTATCAACACACACGGGATGCATAATATCGTTTGCACCGATTTTAACAATTACATATTTAACTCCGGACTGCTTGAGAGCATCGGAATCGAAACGTGAAAGCATTGAAACACCAAAAATCTGTGAGCCGAATCCGAGTCCGTCGGAAAGAAGGCTGTTGCCGATGATACCTTTGCCGACAACACCAACATTTGTTACACCCTCGTCATTGATTGCCTCGGCAAGATAAAGCGGGAATTCATTTGCAACCGTTGAGTCACCGATTACAACAACAGAATAGCCGTTATCGCTTTCGGGAAGAACATCAAGGCTTGCAATGCAAGGAACAACCTTAACAATGCTGTAGCCAAGCTTCAGGTCAAGATCTGAGCCGAGAAGCTTTGAAATGATTCCGAGAACAGCTTCATTATCTATAATACTCGCCATACCGAAGGTTTCTTCACTTGTCTTGTCGCCACCGAAGGTAAGATAGGAATCTGCTCCCGAAAGACCCATAGTGCTGATTTCGGTGAAGGATTCGGCATACATACTGATGGCGATTTTATCCTGAGTGGCTGTTACGGGGAAGACAACAGGATCGGAATAAATTTCTTCACCCGCAGCAAGGCTTATTCCCTGATAGCCCTCATTGAATGTGATAATTTTAGTTGAGGCAGTGTCAATTTTTGAGCCACCCATACTTTTTGAAACAGTAACTCTTGTGAGAACAAGAGGCTCATCTCCGTATTTATTTGAGATTTTGATTCTCAGCTTTTCACCGCTTGCGGTGGGGGTGATAACAACTCTTGCAGTAACATCGCCCATATAAGCAGCAATGTTCTGATAACCGTCAACACCGATCTTGGTCGGAGCAGTACCCCATGCGCAGACCCATTTTTCCTCATTTTCATCTGCTGCAGAGCCGGCAAAAGAGAAGGCAATTAACATTGAAATCATTGCCACTGCAAAAGCCGTCAGCATTTTGAGAACTTTCTTCATATTTATCAAATCCTTTCTCCGGGAATGGGAATATATATAATAATCTGATTTTATAATATACAGAAAATGCCTAAAAGTCAAGAAAATATAAGCACAGACAAAAAATGCAGTGAAAATATTTCCTTTTTATTCATAAATTCATCATTTTCCCGTATCAGAGCCGTTTTTTGAATTGCTCTGATATGAAGCGAGAGTACCTCTGCCCTTCTGAGCAGACTTTGTGGAGGGAACGGCAGTTTTTTGAGAAGCCGTTTTCCTGCTTCCCGCCTGAGAACTGTTCTTCACAGTTTTCTTTGCGGTGCCCTGATTTTTATTAACCTTCTTTTCCGGGCCACCCTTTTGCTTTTTCTGATATTCAAGGAAATTGAATATAAACACAGCAACAGCAGCCACGGCAAGAATAAGAGAAATAACGAGGAAAACCGTTGAGCCGACAACTGCTCTGATTCCCGACATAACAAGTCCCACAAAGCTGAGCTTTACGTCGTTTGCCGCAACAAGGTTAATGGTTGTGAGCTCCTGTCCCGCATAATACACCTTCGCCTGAGCGATTATATCCCCCGCCTTAACGGGAGCAACGATTGTTTTGGGCATTGTGGAATCAACAACTTCAAACATGACCGAAGCCGGTGATGCTTTTGACGGAACGAGGGCAGAAACCTCTTTTTCCGGAACAAGCCTAAGGCTGTCGGTACCCTTGCCTGCCACAATGTCGGTTCTCTTTACTGTTTGTGTTGGTGAAACAATAACTCTGTATCTGATATTTTCATAAACCCAACTGAGCATTTTTTTTGCATCGGTCATGCAGGTGTTTTCATCGGAATCATCAGAGTCAATATTCATGAGCTTTCCGCCCATAACAACAGTAAGATATGAATAGCCATCCTTATTTGAAACAACAGCGATACATTCCCCTGCCTCGTCGGTACCTGTCTGCTTTCCGCCGGTAACGGAGCTGTGATAGTAGTCAGGAATTGCCGCATTTGTCATTCTGTTTGAAGCATTATAGGTTCTTTCTTCATTCTGCTCAGTAGCCTTCAGCGTTACGGTTTTTGCAGAAAAAGCCTCGGAGAATATGGGATAGTTGAGTGCATATTTTATGATTTTGGCTACATCACCTGCAGTGGTGTACTGTCCTTCGGCATCAAAGCCGGTAATGTTTTTAATCACTGTTGAGCTGCAGCCGATTTTTGTGCAAAGGTCCTGCATTTCTTTTATAAAGCCGTCAAGAGAGCCTGAAATTTCATGGGCAATTATGCTCACGGCATCGTTGGCACTATAAACCACAAGGCAATCAAAAAGCTCTCTTTTGGAAATGACCTCGCCTTCCTTGTAATTCGCAACTCTGACACCGTATTCATAATCAATAAGAGAAAGATTTTCCTTCGTCACCTTAACAGTGCCATCAAGATTCCCCCATTTTTCAAGGGCAACAATTGAAGCCAGAATTTTAACAAAAGCGGCTGCCGGAGTTTTCTTTTCACTGTTTTTTTCAAAAAATACAGTACCTTCATCAAGGTTTTCCATATAATATATATCCGATTTAAGCTGGGATGTTACAGAGCCTGAATCAAACAGAGCCGAAGAAGTAAATCCCGCACAGAGCAGTGACAGCATAATTAAACACACAAGAAAAACGGAAACAACTTTTTTCATCTTTATTTTAAACACTCCCGATGTAATTTTTTGAAATTCTCTTTTAATGTTTGCAATATATAAAAAGATATGGTAAAATACATGAAAAGAAGATTATCTTTTCATATTATATCAATTTTAAAATGAAAAGTATAGACCTTTGAGAAAATTAAAAAGTTAACTTTTTTCTTGAAGCGGAGTTAAAAGAAAGGATGCGCCGGAAACGGCGTTCGGTAATGATATGATTTATGTAACCGGTGACACCCACGGCATTGCCGCAAGATTTGATGACCCACGGCTCAGACGGCTCAAAAGGGGCGACACTCTCATCATCTGCGGAGACTTCGGTTTTTTGTGGAACGGTTCAAAAGAAGAAATGAATGTTCTTAAAAAGCTGAGCAAAAAGAAATACAACATCTGCTTTGTTGACGGCACCCATGAAAATTTTGATATGCTCTCAAAGCTCAAAATCAAAAAATGGAACGGCGGCAAGGTTCATCATATTGCATCAAACATTTTTCACCTGATGCGTGGCCAGGTTTTCACCATTGAGGGAACAAAAATTTTCACAATGGGCGGCGGCGAAAGTCCTGACATTGATATCCGTTTTGAAATGGATACCTGGTCCGACATGGAAATTCCCACAAGGGAAGAGCTTGTTGAGGGTGTTGACAACCTTCAGAAATATGACGGCAAGGTTGATATCGTTATCACTCATGAACCACCTGCAAAAATCAAGGATTTTCTTCTTCTTGACACAGGCTCCGATGCCAGCATAACAGCAATCAACACCTATCTTGAGGATGTCAGCAGAATCTGCACCTTCAGCCACTGGTATTTCGGCTCACTCCATCTTGACAAATTCATATCCACAACGCATATTTCGGTTTTCAACAACATCATCAACGCAAAAACCGGTGAGATTGTGAGAAGATAATAAGATAACCTCCTTGTAATCGGCAATTCAAGGAGGTTTAATTTTTGTGAAATTTAAAAAAATG
The DNA here is from genome assembly GCA_017472225.1 of Clostridia bacterium. Classification (GTDB taxonomy): domain Bacteria; phylum Bacillota; class Clostridia; order Oscillospirales; family Acutalibacteraceae; genus UBA6857. The sequence goes on from JAFUQS010000064.1 coordinate 38,510, forward strand.
AAAATCCGAAACCGTCACCGATTGGCAAAAGTTTCGGATTATTTGCTTTTGGTGGAGATGGCGGTAATCGAAACCGCGTCCGAAAATCCGTCCACATAACCTTCTCCGGGTGCAGTCAGTCTTTTAACATTCCCTCACAAGCACGCCGAATGACAGGCTTACTTGTTCGGTAGACTCTTCACCGTGACATCATACGAGCCTGCTTTGATGTTCACGTTCACTGCTAAGTCGACGCCTTTGGCTGAGCCGCAGTACTCTCAGCTTAGACGGGCCGCATTAAGCAGCCTTTAAAACTGTATTGTTGTCAGTTATTTTAAGTTTGTGACTTTTAAAGTGGTGCCACTCCACTACCCGCTTATTATGCTTCAAAACCCCCGTCGAAATCCTTTCATCCCCGTATAAGCAATAAAAACTTATTTGTAAATGCTACGGACTCCTTATAACGTCTTAAAACATTTTACTCTTACTATTATATTGAAATTCTGAATTTTTTCAACAGGTAAATTTAACCGTTTTTCTGATTTTATAATTCAATCAACTGATTTCAATTCTGATATTTGTTCCGTCTTCACTGTCGAAGTTAAGTATCTCACCGGTTACACCGTTTTTGACAAGCTCAAGAATCTGATTGAGCTGCAAATCATTGATAACACTGTTTCCTAAAACACCGGAAATCTTAACGCCTACATTTGCAACCTTCATAACAAATCCCATAGGAAGCGTAACATTTGTAGGCTTGCTTCTGCTGTCCGTAATATGAATTCTGAGCTTCAATTTGTTTAAATCAATCTGCTCGGCAGCTTCGGGACAGTTGATTTCTTCTTTTTTTGTTTCAGACTTAACACCCATAAGCTCATCTATGCTGACTTCAAGTATCTCTGATATTTTAGGAAGCAACATAATATCAGGACAAGAAACATCATTTTCCCATTTAGAAACTGCTTGAGCTGTAACTCCCAACAAAAGCGAAAATTCTTCCTGAGTTAAATTGTGTTTTTTTCTGTGTTCTGCAATTCTTGAACCAAGAGTTTGAGCCTGAGCTTCATTTTTTTGTGAGTGTTCCTGTTCAGGACTGTTAAATAATGTCATATTTTGTTCTCCTTTTGACTTTCGTCTTGAATTCAGTAATTTCATTTTATCGGAGAATTTATTTTATTTGAAGCGACTGCCGGTTAAACAGGGTTAACTGACAGTTGATTTTTAAGAAAAAGGACTAAACTGATGGTTTACTTTGCTCAATACCTCTCTTTGAAGTTCCTTTCAATCTCTCTTTGAGCATCCTTTTGGGCGGCAACCTCACGCTTATCATAATTTTTCTTACCCTTGCAAAGGCCAACCTCTATTTTGGCTCTGCCCTTGAGAAAATATACCGACAGCGGGATAAGAGTCAAGCCCTGTTGCTTTGTTGTGCCGAAAAGGCGGTTGATCTCCCTTTTATGCATAAGAAGCTTCCTCACACGCATAGGGTCACGGTTAAAGATGTTGCCCTGCTCATAGGGACTGATATGCATACCGTTGACAAAAATTTCTCCGCCGTCGATACTGCACCAGGAATCCTTAAGGTTGATTCTGCCTTTTCTGATTGATTTCACTTCCGTACCGAAAAGCTCAATACCTGCTTCATAGGTTTCAAGAACAAAATAGTCGTGCCGTGCTTTTTTGTTCTGGGCTACAACCTGTTTTTCGTCTGCTTGTACTGCCATAAGACGGCACTCCTTTCTTGTTAATGATTTACAAAATGCGTCTTCCCTCAAGTGCCTTTGAAAGTGTTACCTCATCGGCATATTCAAGATCTGCTCCGACAGGAACACCGTAAGCAAGGCGGCTGACCTTGATACCCATAGGCTTGAGAAGTCTTGAAATATACATAGCTGTGGCTTCTCCCTCAACGGTAGGATTGGTTGCCATAATGACTTCTTCAATTCTGCCGTCGGAAAGTCTTGCTAAAAGCTCCTTGATTGTGATATCCTCAGGGCCGATGCCGTTCATGGGTGAAATTACACCGTGAAGTACATGGTAGGTACCCTCAAATTCGTGAGTTCTTTCAAATGCCATAACATCTCTCGGGTCCTCAACAACACAAACTATGCTTTCGTCACGCCTTCCGCTTTTACAGATAGGGCAAAGCTCGTCTTCCGCAAGATTGCAGCAGCGTGAACATTGCTTGATTTTTTCGTGTGCCGTCAATATTGCCTGAGAAAATGCCTGCGCTTCTTCTTTTTTCAGATTCAGCACATAAAAAGCCAACCTTTGAGCGCTCTTGTGCCCTATTCCGGGCATACGCTCAAACTGCTCAACAAGGCGGGCAAGTGAGGCTACATTATATCCAGCCATCAGAAGGGAAGATTAAGTCCGCCCTTAGCGGCGTTCATTGCCTGTTCCATTGCATCGTCTGCTTTTCTCATAGCTTCATTTGTTGCAGCTATAATAAGGTCAGCGAGCATATCGGCATCATCAGGGTCAATAACATCGGGCTGCATTTTGATGCTCTTTACCTCATGGGCACCGGAAACTGTAACTTCAACAGCTCCGCCGCCTGCCGATGCGGTGAATTCACTTGCTTCAATTTCAGCCTGCTTTTGCTCAATCTGAGCCTGCATTTCCTGAATTTTTTTCATCATTGCCATCTGTCCGCCACCTGCGGCCTGTCCGGGAATTCTTGCTTTCATTTTTATGTCTCCTTTAATATAGTAAATTTCCTTTTTGATTATACATAAACTCCGATATTAAATCAAGGCTTTACATCAACATTTATACCCATACTGCGGGCATTACTGATAAGATTTTCCAAGGGATCTTTTTTCACCTTCTGTGTTGCATTTGCATTTTCCGCCTGAGCACCGTTATATACACCCAAGCGGTATTTTTTACCTGTCACCCTCATAATAGCTTCCTTGACATCCTTTGCATTTCTGCCTGCCTTGATGAAGGAATTAAGGGTGGGGTTATCGCTTTTTATGAGCACAAAATCTCCTTTGATAACTGCCTGAGAGTTAACGAGAACACCCCACAGGGGCATATTGGTTTTCATAAGCTCGGACAATACCTCCGCCCATTGAATGTTCTCCTCCTGAGGTGCCGTTCCCGATATAGGCTCTGCAGGAACAGTCTGCATCTCAGCGGGAGCAGTGTCAAACATCGGATATGCTTCCTCTGCCGTCGGTTCCGCAGGCAAATCAAAGGCTGTGCTGAAAATTGCAGCAGCTTCCTTCACCGGCTCCTCCTTTTTCGGCTCTGCAGGAGCTTCCGACTTAGTCTGAACAGTCTCCTTCACAGTAAAGCTGCCTGTTTTAAGCTTGAATTCAATGTCTGCGATACGGCTGAGGATTGAATCTGTATCCGCACTCAGACTCGGTGTTGACATTTTAATGAAGGTCATTTCCGTTTCTATGCGGCGGTTTACTCCCCTTTTTATATTTGCCATGCATTCCTGCAAAAGTCCGATTGCAGAAAGGATACCCTCCAATGTGAAGCCTGAGCTTTGAGATTTATAGCTTTCAAGCTCTTCATCCGTGCAAACCACAAGGCCCTCACTGCTTCTCACTGTTTTAACAATCATGAGGCTGCGGAAGTGGTTGATCATATCAGCGCAAAGACGCTCCATATCACAGGAATCCTGATACAAATCACTTATCAGCTTCAATGCGGCGGCTGAATCCTTGTTTCTCACTGCATCAGCAAGGGCAAAAAGATGATCCTTGCCTGTCATACCTGCAACGGAAACCACAATATCAGCCGTTATGTGCTTGCCGTGGCCCGTACACTGATCAAGAAGTGAAAGTGCATCTCTCATGCCGCCATCGGCAATTCTTGCAATGAGTGAGGCTGCCTCCTCGTCAATCGTGAAGCCCTCGCTCTGTGCAATATAGTTCATTCTTTCGCTCATGGCTTCGGGAGTGACACGCTTGAAATCAAAACGCTGACAGCGTGAAAGAATAGTGACAGGCAGCTTGTGTACCTCCGTTGTGGCAAGGATAAACTTAACATGTGCCGGCGGCTCTTCAAGGGTTTTGAGAAGAGCATTGAAAGCACCGATTGATAGCATATGTACCTCGTCTATGATGTACACCCTGTATTTACATGAAGCGGGAGTGAAGTTGATCTCCTCACGGATGTCTCTGATATTTTCAACGCCGTTGTTACTTGCAGCGTCAATTTCAACAACATCCAGAATCGCACCGGACTCAAGTCCCTTACAGATTTCACATTCGTTGCAGGGATTTCCGTCAACCGGATTAAGGCAGTTGACCGCCTTTGAGAGAATTTTGGCGCAAGTTGTTTTACCCGTACCTCTTGAGCCCGTGAAAAGATAGGCATGGGAGAGCTTACCCGTTTCAATCTCTTTTGAAAGGGTTGTTGTGATATGATTCTGACCCACGACATCGGAAAAAACCTTGGGTCTGTATTTTCTGTATAACACCTGATACATACTGACTCTCCTTACTATAAAAATAAGTAAGACACATTACCTTGGTCATACAGCAGCAGGCTTTGACTGTGTCGCACAGACTTTCCACTTAATGCTGCTCGGTTCCCCGCCTGACATGGTTCGCGGCGTACTGTCGCACAGGACCCACGGCTGTATGACCAAAACAAAGTATCTTACTCTTTCATGAAGCTATTTTTATATAGCCTTGTTATTATAATATAAAACAACAAGAAAATCAAGAGATTTTTAAAAAAAGCCGTTGGCTTTTTAAATCGGAAATACAGAACGAAGGGTCATTCCTGTTGTACCCCATTTATTTTGATATAACAAACTGCTTGCCTGCAAAGTAAAACAGTTAAAGATAAAAGCGAAGGTAAATATATTTTGAGTAGACAGTAGTCAGGGGTCAGTAGTCAGGGTGCCTTCGGCACAGGATAAGTAGCACCTTGACAGTTACAAATCAACATTCAAGGGTTGATAATATGACTTTGCCCGATAAAAAGGACGCCCCTTTTCAGTAGACAGTAGTCAGGAGTCAGTGGTCAGGGTGCCTTCGGCACAGGATAAGTAGCACCTAGACAGTTACAAATAAACATTCAAAGGTTGATAATATGACTTTGCCCGATAAAAAGGACGCCCCTTTTCAGTAGACAGTAGTCAGG
>JAFUQS010000065.1 GCA_017472225.1 Clostridia bacterium
GATTTCAGTTTTATTTTATTCGCCACCAAAACTGTGCAAAGCACAATAGAACTGCGTAGCAATACCACTGCCAAAGGCAATATCACTCGCCGTAGGCGAATAAAACTGCGGAATACTGCCTTATCAGTATTCCGCAAAAGCTGACGGTTTATTTTTTGTATTTTTCTGACTGCTACAATCAGAAAAGTCCTGTAATTCTGCCCTCTTCATCAACATCAATTCTTTCTGCTGCAGGGCTCTTGGGAAGTCCGGGCATTGTCATAATGTCACCTGTGAGAACAACAATGAAGCCTGCACCTGCAGAAGCCTTAACATTTCTTACAGTTACTGTAAAGCCCTCCGGTGCGCCGAGCTTCGTCGGGTCGTCTGAGAAGCTGTACTGTGTTTTTGCCACGCAGACGGGCATCTTGTCACAGCCCATTTCCACAAGCTTTTTAATCTGCTTTTGTGCCGAGGGAAGAATTGCAACATCGCTACCGCCGTAAACCTTGGTAACGATATCCTTTATCTTCTGCTCAATGCTGTCATTCACATCATAAGAGAAGGTGAAGCCTGAATTATCCTCTTCTTCGCAAAGTCTTACAACCTCTTTTGCAAGCTCTTCGCCACCCTTGCCGCCGTCTGCCCAAACAGTTGAAAGGCAAACATTTACGCCAAGCTCCTTGCATTTTGAAATAACAAAATCAATTTCCTTGTCTGTATCTGTGGGGAAACGGTTAACCGCAACAACACAGGGAAGCTTGTATACATTCTTGATGTTTGAAACGTGGCGCAGAAGATTGGGAATACCTGCTTCAAGAGCTTCAAGGTTTTCTTCGCCAAGCTGTGTTTTGTTAAGTCCGCCGTGCATTTTCAGCGCACGGATTGTTGCCACCATAACAACAGCAGATGGGGTCAGACCCGCCATTCTGCACTTGATGTCAAGGAATTTTTCAGCGCCGAGATCTGCACCGAAGCCTGCCTCGGTAATTGCATAGTCACCCATTTTGAGTGCGGTTTTTGTTGCAATGACTGAATTACAGCCGTGGGCAATATTTGCAAAGGGTCCGCCGTGAACAAAAGCAGGTGTACCTTCAAGAGTCTGAACAAGGTTCGGCTTGAGGGCATCCTTAAGCAGTGCTGTCATGGCACCTGCCGCTTTAAGCTGACCGCAGGTAACGGGCTTGTCTTCATATGTATAACCGACGATAATATTTGAAAGTCTTTCCTTAAGGTCTGCCACAGAGGAAGCAAGGCAAAGAACCGCCATAACCTCAGAAGCGACGGTAATATCAAAGCCGTCCTCACGGGGAGTACCGTTAATTCTGCCGCCAAGACCGTCTGCAATAAAACGAAGCTGTCTGTCATTCATATCAAGGCAGCGCTTCCAGGTAATTCTGCGGACATCAATACCCAAGGAATTGCCCTGCTGAATGTGATTGTCAAGCATAGCGGCAAGAAGATTGTTTGCACTTGTGATTGCATGGAAGTCGCCTGTAAAGTGAAGGTTGATATCCTCCATCGGCACAACCTGAGCGTATCCGCCGCCTGCTGCACCGCCCTTTACACCGAAAACAGGGCCGAGTGACGGCTCACGCAAGGCAACGGTAACCTTTTTGCCAATACGGCTCATACCGTCTGCAAGGCCGATTGTGGTTGTGGTCTTACCCTCACCTGCCGGAGTGGGAGTGATTGCTGTTACAAGCACAAGCTTTCCGTCTTTTTTATCCTTTGCATCATTAAGAAGTGAAAGGTCGATTTTTGCCTTATAGTTGCCGTACTGCTCAATGTACTTAAGGTCAACATCAGCCTTTTTTGCAATTTCCGTGATATGCTGCATTTTGCACTGTTGTGCAATTTCAATGTCGCTCAAATATGCCATTTGAAGTTCCTGCCTTTCGTCGGTAAATTTAAAATCCTTAAGCTTAATTATATATTATTTAAAACAGATAGTCAAGATTATGCTTATCGATATAACCGATACCCACACCCAATCGGTTGCCGCCCAGCATATAAGCCTTTGCACTTTTCTGCAAAGTGGTTTTTTCAGGATAGCTTTTCTTTATAAGCCTTCTTTTTCCGAAAATCCGTTCAATTGCCTGTCCGGGAATTTGCAGACTGTAGCAATGAGAAAAAAGAGAAGCAAAGGCAAGTATATTGCTGTCCTTTTTCATAAATTCGCCGTTCCCTTCAAAAAGCAGCCAGCTTTCGCAGAAATAATAACGGTATTCATAATCGGGAAAATACTCTTTAAAAAAGCTGTTTGCTTTTCTGAGGCTTTCGATACAGTCTTCCTTTTTAAGCTTTTCGCCCTCCGGAATATGCACAAAAATCAGCTTTTCACCAAAAGAAAAGGGTAATTTGTTATAAAGCAGAGTTTTGTTGTTGCAGGGGTAAATCTGAAACTGAAGTCTGCCGAGTCTGAAAAGCTCAAAGCTGACGTGGTTTTTCAGCCACCCGTAGTTCCTGAGCCCCTCATTATGATTGCTTTCGTACCATATTTTTATGTCGGACATCGTATCAAAATATACTTCCTCGCTGATACCTGCCGAAATATATTTTTCCTTAACTGATCCGGCACAGTGCAGAATAACAGCCAAACGGATAAGGTCATTTTCCTTTTTCAGGCATGAAAAATCACCCTCTGAGCATTTTGCGGCGTAAAGGGTTATTCTTTTCAGTTGTTTTTCACTAAGGCTGTTCAGCTTATGAATTAAGCTTTCGTTCAGGCTGAGCTTTTTTGCAAGGCTTATCATCAGGTCACCTTCGGTTGTTGTTTTTGTTTATATAATCCGAACCCCACAGGTAAATGTGCGGGTCAGTGAAAAGCAAGAAGTAAAAATCGACAATCTTCTGCAGAAGATTGTCGATTTCTTTGGCGGAGAAGAGGAGACTCGAACTCCTGCGCCGGTTACCCGACCTACGCCCTTAGCAGGGGCGCCTCGTCACCAACTTGAGTACTTCTCCATGGTGTCGATAAAAGACTTCTCTATAAATAAAAAAATGGCGGAGAGAGTGGGATTCGAACCCACGGTACGCAGGACGTACGACGGTTTTCAAGACCGTTCCGTTATGACCACTTCGGTATCTCTCCATAATTGCCTAATGATATTACCACATCGGGGAAGCATTGTCAAGTGTTTTAAGAAAAAAATTTCTTTTTTTATTTGTGTCGCTCATTGCTCTGAACTGATCAGTGTTGAACTGACGGATAATCTGTGCTATAATTGAATAGCTTTATAAATACCGATTTATGAATAATCTGATAAAACGGGAGACACAATGAATACTACAATTGAACAACTTAAAAACAGAAAATCCTGCCGTGCCTATGAGAATAAGCCGATTCCTCCGGATATCAAGAGGGCTATTCTTGATTCTGCACTTCAGGCACCCTCGGCGGGGAATATGACTCTTTATACTATTCTTGATATTACCGATGAAGACCTTAAAAAGAGGCTTTCCGTCACCTGCGATAATCAGCCGTTTATTGCCGAAGCACCAATGGTTCTGGTTTTTCTTGCTGATTATTACCGATGGTACAAGGCGTTCAGGGATAACATTGAACAGGTGCGTCAGCCGGAGGAGGGGGATTTCCTTCTTGCTCAGGCGGATGCAATCATTGCGGCGCAGAATACGGTTGTTGCCGCAGAAAGCCTTGGCATCGGTTCGTGCTATATCGGTGACATAACTGAGAATTTTGAAATTCACCGTGAAATCCTTTCCTTGCCTGATTATGTTGTGCCGGCTTGTATGCTTTGCTTCGGTTATCCTGCCGAAAGTCAGATTAAAAGAAAAAAGCCGACACGGCATGAGCTTTCCGACATTGTTCATGAAAATATATATAATATAGAAAAGGCGGACAGAATGAATGAAATGCTGATGAAAAAGCAGGGCCTTGAAGATGAGGAAAGCTATATTCATTGGCTGAAAAACTTTTGCAAAAGAAAGTGGAACAGCGATTTCAGTGTGGAAATGTCCCGTTCAGTAAGGGAAATGATAAAGCATTTCTGCAAAAAATCTTAATAAAATTTCAGAAACAATTTAACAACAAATTATTTACAATTAAAAAAGTTAATGCTATAATCTAAAAAAATATCAGAAAAGGAGAGATAGTTATGTCAGTGGCAGCATCTGTTCTTAAAACAATTATTTCTGTTCTTCTTGCAATTTCAAACATTGCATTGCCGAGCGTTTTTGGGGCAACAAATGCGGCAAATGCACCTCTTGACAAGGAAAATTGCCTTCTCAATTTTGTTGCAATTTCCGACACTCATGTGCATGAAGACGGTGACGGCGGATATAACGATATGATTTTCAGCCTGGTTATGCCGGATATCCAGAATGCAGAGGTTAAGCCCGATGCCCTTGTTATTGCAGGTGACGTAACCGACCACGGTGAGGAGGCTGAATGGAAATATCTTCAGAATCTTATGGCTCAGTATTCTCCTGCAGAAAGAATTCTTCTTGCTGTCGGTAATCATGACACATGGACCGAGGAAGGCAAAAAGACCTCAAAGCAGTTGTTCACCGAATACAGCAAGAAAATTACGGGTAATAAGGTAAGCAATGTTTATTATTCGACAAAGGTGAACGGCTATTATTTCATTTTCCTTGGAAGCGAAAAGGATAATACTGATGCTTATTTCAGCAAAAAACAGCTTAATTGGCTCGAAAGCGAAATGAAAAAGGCTGCAAAAACAAAGAAGCCTGTTTTTGTGGTTTCTCATTGGCCGCTTAACGAAACTCATGGTCTTCCCGTGACATGGGGCGATGAGGAGTACACACAGATGACCGGCGGTATGGGTGAACAGAGCGCAAAGGTTAAGAAGATTCTCAATAAATATAAGAATGTATTTCTGATCAGCGGTCACATCCACAGCGGACTTTCAAATGCGGCAATGGCTGAAAAGAACGGCTATCAGTCAATTGAGAAGTACGGCAATATTGTAAGCGTTAACCTTCCTACTGTTAATGCAGTTTCAAAGAACGGACATTTTATGCTCGGTACGGGCTATAATGTTGAGGTTTATGAGGATGAGGTTGTTTTCAGGGCAAGAAACTATGCTGCTGAATGTTGGCTTCCCGGTTATAACTATACCTTTGAAATTAAATGAGGCTCATCTGAAACATTGATGATATATTGACAATATTTTAAAAATGTATTACAATTAAAAAGACGAAGGCTATTGCCTTATAAAAATATCAAGTAATAGGAGGAACTTTGAAATGAATAACACTTTTACCGATTTTGTTGAAACCTATTGGGAGGATATCTCAGCTTTCTTCAAGGCTCTCAGAAATTGGATTGAAGCAATCATCGGCAAGCTTAATGCTGAAGATGAAGAAACAACAGAAGCTGCTGAATAATTAAAGCTGAAAACAAGGGGCTGTAAAAAGACTAAGGTTTTTTTGCAGCTCTTTTTGTATATCTGCATATTCAATAAAAAGACTTTGACAAAGTTGTGATATTTTAATAAATTTTTATTTTTCAGCTTTTTCGACAGGCTTTTTTGTTGACTGAAAGCCCGAAAAAGTATATTATTAAAATGTATGATAGGGCAAAAGCCACAATCAGCAAAAATATTTCAGGAGGTAAACTTATGAAAACATTAAAAAGAGTGCTTTGCGTAATTCTCAGTGTTCTTATGGCAATGAGCTGCCTTTCGGCTGTTGCACTTGCTGCTGATGCAGAGAATAACCCGCAATTCACAGACAGCTTCAGGTATTATACCGACAAGGCGGATTCTTACGGAACCGATAAGCTCCTTGACCTTGTTGATATGTTGCTTAAGGATGCTGATATCAGAGAGGAAATTGACCTCGGTGTCACCACATTGGTGGTGGACTTCACATCGGTTAATGCACTTTGCGGCACAATCGATGATTATTCAGGTGTGCTTAAGCTTGCAACCGTTCTTGCAGGCGGTCTTCTCGGTGACCTTAAGGACCTTGACCTGAGCACATGGAAAAAGGGTATGAAGCGTAGCGCAAGCAATGATGAAACCATTATCAAGGAAATTTTCCAGCTTGTTAATGCAAACAGCGGTCTTGTTGAAGGCATTTGCACAGGCGAGCTTGACATGGGTATCTTTGCTGACTACATAGACCTTAAAGAGCTTCTTGGTGAAGACGGTGTAAGCGGTCTTATCAAGGAAATGATTCTCGGTGATGATTACGAAGAATATAAAAACAATGTTGACGGCTTCGTTTACGGCAAAATCAACGAGCTTGCAGCAGAATATCTTCCCGGCTTCACAATTACAGGGGAATCTGAAATCAACAGCTTGATTTGTCTTCTTTTCAGCGTTGTTCTCAATGAATATGCTCTTCCTGCACTGAAGGAGCTTAACATTGACCTTGCAGCACAGGAAAACGAGGTTCTTAAAAAGCTCAACGGTCATGTTGTTCTTAACGGCGCAGCTTATAATTTTGAAAATATCGCCTTCGACCCCGAAAAGTCATTCCTTGACCAGGTCAACAACGAAGTGGGTAAAATTTTCTCTCAGGTTGTTCCCGGTTATACATGGGTAGCAGGTGGCTACGATAAAATCAGCACAAACATTGAGGGCGCCTGTGAATATCTCGGCACTGCAACAGGTATTATTCCTGACGCAGCTTCAATGAGCTTTGAAGAAATTGTTAAGGAAGTTGTTTCAATTATTCTCAGCAACATTGACCTTGGCACATACGGTGAAGGCGTTATGGAATGCAGCACCTTTGAGGATATGCTCAAGGTTGTTCTCGTCAACACTGCAAATGAGCTTGAAATCGGTGTAACCTACGGTAAGAACGATACTTATCTTGTAGTTCTTGGTGATATCGTTGCTCATTATGCATATAACATCATTGACCTTGAGGATGCAAACGGAAAGGATTACAGAGCAGGCGGCGGAAAAGATATTTTTGAGGTTGCCAACTACATTGCAAACTATTTCCTTCTTGACAAGGGCGTTGCAAAGCTTCTTGGCCTGAGCGTTACAAAGACAGATTCAATCTTCACAAAGGTTGATAAGCTTCTTGATTATTTTGGCGAAACCAAGGCAAAGGGTGTATCATTCGACTCAAAGAAGTTCCTTCTCGGCAACTCAACAACAAAGGGTCTTCTTGATTCCGTATTCTCACTTGATATTCAGAATATCATTGAGATTACTGCAGTTCCCGCACTTAATGCGGCAGGTGATGTTAAGCTTGAGCAGTTCATTTATAATTCAGTAAGATACTGCATTAACAATTGGGCAGGAAACAGCACAATGATTCCCGCATATAAATCAGGCGCTTCCTTCACAAATGCACTTTCAAACGACAGCATCGGTAATCTTGTTACTGTTCTTCTTTCAGTTATCAATGCAAGAAGCGACAGTCTTATCACTCTTGTTGCAACAGTTATGAGTGTTATTTCAAGCTATAAGGTAACATCAACAATCTATGCTGTTATGGAATTCATTCAGAATGATTCCTCTGCAGCTCTTGATGAGGCAAAGGAAAAATTCGGTGACCTTGAAGCTGTGTTTGACATGATCAAGGGCTTCGTTGAAGATAATAAGGACAGCATAGACGGTCTCAAGCCTTATATTGATGTAATTGCAGAAAAGAGCGAAAGAGTTTATGCAGCAACAGTTCAGATTTCTGACTTCGTTTGCAACGGCAAGACCGCAACTCCCACGGTAACCGTTAAGGCGGGAGGTAAAACTCTTACTCAGAATAAGGACTATGTTGTTAAAACAACTGACAGTGCAATCGGCAAGGCAACAGCAACAATTGAAGGTATCGGACTTTATGAAGGCTCCTTCACCGCTTCCTACAACATTGTTCTCGGTGCAGTCGGCACTGTGAAAATGAGCCAGACAACCAACACGGTTACTCTTTCATGGGGCAAGGTTTATAACGCTGTTAAATACAATGTATATATGCTTGTCAACGGAAAGTATGTTCTCAAGCAGTCTACTGCAGCAACAAGCTACAAGGCAACAGGTCTTGCAGCAGGCACTGCATACAGCTTTAAGATTGAAGCCGTTGATGCAAACGGTGTTCTCAGCAAGGCAAAGGCAGTTTCAACAAAAACAGCTCCTGCAGCAGTTGCAGCAAAATCAATCAAGCTCAACGCTACAGACACAACAGTTGCAATTTCATGGACAAAGGTGGCAGGTGCAACAGGCTACAGAATTGAGCGACTTGTAAACGGTAAGTGGCAGAAGGTTGACACAACTGCAAACACCACATACACAGTCAAGAAGCTCACACCTTATACAAAGTATCAGTTCAGAGTTGTTTCATATCTTAAGGATCAGAACGGAACATACATTTTCGGCGCAGCTTCGGCAGCAAAGGCAGTGACAACAGATGTTTCAACAATTTCCGGACTTAAGGCAACAACAACCTCAAAAACAATCAAGCTTACATGGAAAAAGGCTACCAATGTTTCAGGTTACCAGATTCAGCAGTATAAGGGCGGCAAGTGGGTAACAATTGCAACAATCAAAAAGGCAGCAACAACCTCTTACACAATCAAGAAGCTTGCTGCAAATACAAAGTATCAGTTAAGAATCCGTGCCTATAACGGCAAGGTTTACGGCGATTGGGCAAAGCTCACCGTTAACACAAATCTTGTTCAGACAAAGAATGTCAAGGTTTCAAAGGCAACAACCAATTCCGTAACTCTCAAATGGAACAAGGTTAAGGGCGCAACAGGCTATGAGGTTTACCAGTATAAGAACAGCAAATGGGTATTGGTTAAAACTGTCAACTCAGCAACAAGTGCAACCATTTCAAAGCTTAAGGCAGGCACAACCTATAAGTTCTATGTAAGAGCATTCAAGAAGAGCGGAAAAACCAAGGTTTACGGCGACAATTCTGCAACCATTTCAGCAAAAACAAGCCTCGGTCAGGTTCAGAACCTCAAGGCATCTGCAAGAAAGAAGACCTCAATCACACTCAAGTGGAATAAGGTAACAGGTGCAACAGGTTATTATGTTGAAAGATATAACGGCAAAAAGTGGGTTAAGGTTGCAACTGTCAAGAAAACAACCTACACCAACAATAAGCTCACAAGAAGCACTCAGTATCAGTACAGAGTAAGAGCTTACGGAACCGTTAACGGTAAGACAGCTACAGGTGCATATTCCAAGACTCTTAAAGCAAGAACAACCATTTTCTAAAAAATAAATCAGGGCTGTAAAAACCATCAGGTTTTTACAGCCCGTTTTTAATGCTCTTTTAACGGAAAATAAAAACACCCGAAAAAATCGGGTGATAAACATTTCAGTGATTCATATTTAAGCTGCTGAGTCTTCAGTTTCAGCTTCAGTGTTTTCGCTTTTCTTGAAGAACGCAACTAATTTCATAATGAAGTCAATCAATGCTTTGATATAATCCATATAATCCATATCCGTTCCTCCTTATCTTAAATTGATTAACATCTTAATGTAATGATAGTATAGTATATTATTTTACATTTGTCAATAATTTATTCAAAAAAATTTAATTTTTCGTTGTCGAAAAAGGTGTCTGCTTGTCACTGCTTAAAACAGTGATGAGCAGACACCTGATACTTTTGTTATCTGTTTTTTCAAGAACGGGGAATGGTTATTTTGTTTCCAACGGCTCTTGTTCCGGCTGTTCCTTTGCTTCTTCGGTAATGGGTTCTTCGGCTGTCTGAGATTGCTTTTCCGCCTTATTTTTTCTTCTGAAGCGTCTGACTTCATTTTTTGTGTCTTCTGTCAGCTCTGCCGGAGCTTCAGCTTCCGATGTGATAACCTCTTCCTTCGGGCTTTCCTCAACTGCAGGCTCTGTGTTCTTTTCTGCCTTTGCCTTTCTTCTGAAGCGTCGTCCTTCGTTTCTGATTTCTTCTTCAATATGCTCTGCAACCGGCTCCTTACGGGGGAGGAAAAGGGGATTTTCCGGTGAATAGATTTCAACTGCTCTTTCAAGCACATGAATCATAACATCGTGGTGGTTTCCGCCGAATTCACCGTCAAGAGTCCAGGGCACATTTTCATCGGGAGCAGAGATCTTGATTTTGCTCGTTTTAAAGAAAATGATTTCCTTGCCGTCATAATTCTGAGTTCTCACCTTGTGGAGAATGGGGAACAGGTGAGTCATTTTGATTTTCGGAACAAGAAGAACCTCAAACACACCGTCGTTGAATTTAACCTGGTCTTTGGGAAGCTTGAAGAAGCCGCCGACTGAAAGTGAGTTTGAAACTGCACCGAACATGAATTCGCCTTCAAGCACGCCGCCGTCGTGTTCAATTCTCATTTTTGTGGGGTGAATATCAAGAACCTCGGGAACGGCTGCCGCAATATAAGCTGCATGGCCGAATTTGTTTTTAAACTTCTGCGGTGTTGCATAAGAAGCTCTTGAAAAAGCACCGAAGGATGCAACATAGGTGAAGCATCTGTTGTTGAAAAGCCCCACATCATAGTCATTTGTGTGACCGTCGATAATGATGTCCGTTGCCTTTTTGATGTCTGAGGGCAGACCGAGTGAGGTTGCAAGGTCGTTTGTTGTGCCTGTGGGAACATAACCGATGGGCACACGCTTCGGCATATCCATAACGCCATTGATGGTTTCGTTAAGAGTGCCGTCACCACCGCAGCAAACAACCATATCCTTGCCCGTAAGCTCTCTTTTTACAATGTTTGTTGCATCGCCCTGACAGGTTGTGGTATGTACGGAAAACTCATAGTCATTTTTTGAAAATTTGTCAACGATTTCAAATGTACCTGCTCTTGATTTGGTTTTGCCGGCACATGGATTGACAATGAGCAAAGCTTTTTTCTTTGTATCTGACATAATATTTACCGTGGCACGGCGGAGATTTTCCGCCAAAGCCCCTTTCTTTGAAAGAATATTTATCCTTTATGTAATTTTAGCACTTAGACATAATAAAGTCAAATGATTATTAAGGATTTAACACTTTTGTGAAGTTTATGCACAAAAAGTTTACATAATTACCCGCAATTATTTAAATTTTGTGAAGGGTATGTTTTTTATAATTACAAAAAGGAATATTTGTTGATTTTTAACAAAAAACGAGCTTGAAATTGATATGTTTTAACCAAAAGGGAGAAACAGATTTTTTTGGCTGAAAAGTGTTGATTTTTCCTTTTTTTTCGTGTATTATGTGTATGTACTCAAGAGAGAGTACAACGAAAGAGCGAAAAGCTCAACTTAATTTGCTTACTCCTCTATAATGTTTTCTTCATATTTTCTCCTTTTAAAAGCACTCGGTTTCTCCCCGGGTGTTTTTAATTTTATTCCGGATTTTTTTAGCCCATATTCCGTGAGCGGTGAAGTATTTAAAATAAAACTTGATTATTATAAAAAAGCAGACTATAATAAAATGAAGAGGTGATAATGATGGCAAAGGGACAATGCGAAAGCTGTGCGTACTTTGACTATGACGAGGAATATGATGAATATTATTGCTCGGTAAATCTTGACGAAGACGAAATGGAAAAGTATATGTCGGGCAATATGGATTCCTGCCATTACTTTACTCTTTATGATGAATACAAGGTTGTTCAAAAACAGAATTAAGGTGGAAAATATGAAGTCATTGAGATACTTATACAAAATAGGACGAGGTCCGTCTTCCTCCCACACAATGGGACCGGATAAGGCAGCAAGATATTTCAAAGCTGCCTATCCCGATGCAGATTCCTACAAGGCTGTTCTTTACGGCTCACTTTCAAGCACGGGCAAGGGACACAAAACCGACGAAGCAATCCTTGATGTTTTTGAGGGTGACAAAATTGAACTGATTTTTGGCGAAAATGCAACAGAAAACCTCCCTCACGAAAATACAATGGAGTTTTTTGCCTATAAAAACGGTGAAATTATCGGCAAGGACAGGATAATGTCTGTCGGTGGGGGACAGATTGTGATTGAGGGTAAGCCGGAGCTCAGTGAAGAGGATGTGTATCCCCTTCATACCTTTGGTCAGATTGCAGATTACTGTATGGCTCACAATATGCGCTTGTGGGAATATGTTGAAATGCATGAGGGTAAAGAAATCTGGGATTATCTTCACGAAATATGGAAGGCAATGAAAAATTCCATCAATGCAGGTCTTTCAACAAGAGGTGTGCTTGACGGCGGTCTCGGCGTTGAAAGAAAGGCTCAGTATCTTTATAATCAGAGCCACATCGATGAAAGCGATATCACAAAAGAAAACAGACTTGTCTGTGCTTATGCCTTTGCGGCAAGTGAGCATAATGCCGGTGGCGGTGTTATCGTCACGGCTCCGACCTGCGGCGCCTGTGCGGTGCTTCCGAGTGTGCTTAAATATATGCAGGATAAAAAAGGCTTTTCCGATGACCAGGTCTGCAAAGCTCTTGCAGTCGGCGGGCTTGTCGGAAATCTTGTTAAAACAAATGCATCGATAAGCGGTGCAGAATGTGGCTGTCAGGCAGAAATAGGTACGGCTTGCTCGATGGCGGCGGCAGCACTTTGTGAGCTTTTCGGAATGGGTATCGGTCAGATTGAATATGCGGCTGAGGTTGCAATGGAGCATATGCTGGGTCTTACCTGTGACCCTGTGTGCGGACTTGTACAGATTCCGTGCATTGAAAGAAATGCAGTTGCTGCAATGCGTGCCATTAACGCACTTTCACTTGCAAACTTCCTTTCCACCACAAGAAAAATAAGCTTTGATACCGTTGTTGAAACAATGTACAGAACGGGCAAGGACCTGAATGCGATGTACAGAGAAACATCACA
Source organism: Clostridia bacterium (assembly GCA_017472225.1). Lineage (GTDB taxonomy): Bacteria > Bacillota > Clostridia > Oscillospirales > Acutalibacteraceae > UBA6857. The sequence continues at coordinate 12,703 of JAFUQS010000065.1, forward strand.
GGGCGGACTTGCGGTGCTGTTCCACCAGGGCTGCTGATTGACAGGGCTGTCAGCAGTGAAATATATCCGCTGTAAAGAGGTGATAATATGCTGACTTTTGAAGAAGTCAAAAGCAACGAAAAAATAAAGACCTTTATCAGAAAATCAGATGAAACCCTTGCGGCTCTCGGCTTTACCGAGCATAGCTTCGCTCATGTTATGCGTGTATCCGACATTGCGGGGAATATATTGCAGGATTTGGGCTACGATGCTCATGAGGTTGAGCTTGCGAGGATTGCAGGCTATATGCACGATATCGGCAATATGGTCAACCGTGTGGAGCATTCTCAATCCGGAGGCGTGATGGCTTTTTATCTTCTTAACGAAATGGGTATGAGGACAGAAGATCTTTGCGAAATTGTTGCTGCTATCGGTAATCACGATGAGGGCACAGGCGTACCTGTAAGTCCTGTTGCGGCGGCGCTTATCCTTGCGGATAAATCAGACGTAAGACGAAGCCGTGTGAGAAACACCGATAAGACAACCTTTGACATTCACGACAGGGTTAATTATTCCGTTGAAAAGTCTGCTCTCAGAATCAACACGGAGGATAAAACCGTAACCCTCCGTCTTGCCGTTGATACGGAATACGGCTCGGTGATGGATTATTTTGAAATTTTCCTTGGCAGAATGATTATGTGCAGAAAAGCGGCAGAAAAGCTCGGCCTTGCCTTTAAGCTTGTGATAAATGACCAACCGTTGATCTGAGTGCAGAATTCAGAATATAAAACAACTAATACAAGGAGCTGTAAAAAAATGCTTTTACAGCTCCTTACTATATTTCTTTTTCTTCGTACCCGATAAAGCTGACGAAAGCTTGTTAACACCTTGCCTAAATGCACAAAAACGTCGGGTTATTTTTGGCGGATAAAATGTCATTTTCTGTCGCAATTTCTATTTACTTTTCTTCTTGTCTGTGATAAGATTTTATAAAATAAAGGAGGTCTTTATAATGAAAATGGTTTACAACGTCAAGGACAAGCCTAAGTTCCCGCAGCTTATTGTCTTTGCAATTCAGCAGCTTCTTGCAATTATGGCTGCAACAATCGCAGTTCCCGCAATCGTAGGTAACGGTATGACTGCATCTGCAGCTCTTTTCGGTGCCGGTGTAGGTACTATCGTTTATCAGCTGTTCACAAAATTCAGAAGTCCTGTTTTCCTGGGCTCATCATTCGCCTTTATCGGCTCTATGGTTGCCGCTTTTGCAGGTGCAACATCAATGCAGCTCGGTTATTTAGGACTTATCATCGGTGCGGTTTTTGCAGGTCTTGTTTATGTAATTATTGCAATTGTTGTTAAGTTTGTCGGTGTCGGCTGGATCAATAAGCTTATGCCCGCAGTTGTTATCGGTCCCACAGTTGCTCTTATCGGTCTTTCACTTGCTGGTGCAGCAATCAAGGATGTGTTCTCATACGGTCCTCAGGATTCTAACGGCTCATTTATTATGACAACAAACATCTGGGTATCACTCATCTGTGCTCTTGTTACTCTTTTTGTGGTTGTTCTCTGCTCAACATACGGCAAGAAAATGGCAAAGCTCATCCCCTTCATCATCGGTATTCTCGCCGGCTATGCAGTTGCACTTGTGTTCACCTTAATCGGTAAAGCAACAGGCAACGCTGCTCTGATGATTATTGATTTTGCTCCCTTTGAGGCTCTTGTGGCTGACGGTGTTACAATCAAAACCTTCCTTGCCATTCCCGATTTCACTTTCCTTACCGCTATTGAAGGTATAAAGGACTTTGAAGCATCTTATGTTGCTACCATCGCAGTTGCATACATTCCCGTTGCTTTCGTTGTTTTTGCTGAGCATATCGCTGACCATAAGAATCTTTCTTCAATCATTGAAAGCGATCTTCTTGAAGATCCCGGTCTTCACAGAACTCTCCTCGGTGACGGTGTCGGCTCAATTTTCGGTGCAATTTTCGGTGGTTGCCCGAACACAACCTACGGTGAATCAGTTGGCTGTGTTGCCATCACAAAGAACGCTTCTGTTGCAACAATCACAACAACTGCCATTCTCTCAATACTTATTGCATTTATCTCACCCTTCGTTGCATTCCTTGATTCTATTCCCGGTTGTGTAATGGGCGGTGTTTGTATCACTCTTTACGGCTTTATCGCAGTTTCCGGTCTCAAGATGATTCAGAAGGTTGACCTTGAAAACAACGCTAACCTTTTCACAACATCTGTCATTCTTATCACAGGTATCGGCGGTATGGCTCTTGCAATCGGCAAGGTTACACTCACAACAACAGCCTGCGCTCTTATTCTTGGTATCATCACAAACCTTATGCTTTCAAAGGGCAAGAAGGACGCTGAATAAGCAGACACTATACATGACGCTTGGTGGCACACTTCCTTGTGAAGTGTGCCACAGTTATATTCGCCTTACGGCGAGTGATATTGCTGCGCAGTGATATTATGCTGCGCATAGTTATATTGCCTGCGGCAGTTTTATGGGCAACCTTTTTTAGTAGTCAGTAGTCGGTGGACAGTAGTCAGGGTCAGTAGACAGTAGTCAGGGTCAGTAGACAGTAGTCAGGGTCAGTAGACAGTAGTCAGGAAAAGATAAAACAATAAGGAGTCTGTAAAAAATAAACAATCATTAAAAAGAAAGAATAGCAGCGTAAAGAGGAATTCTCTTTCTGAAAGCAGTCCGTAGCGGGAGCGACTGTCGGACTACCGGTAGTGGAAAGGCAGACA
>JAFUQS010000066.1 GCA_017472225.1 Clostridia bacterium
AAGCGGCTCAATTTATTGAGCGTTGTTTTAATTAGAGCTGTTCGGCACCCGAGCCGTGGTATGGCAGAACGGAGCAATCTGAAAATACCGATAAGAAGAAACCTTGTTTTCTTATCCACGGTGAGCAGAAATGAATACCGAGTAAAGGGTAGAATAAACCTGACTCGGTATTTTTAGTTCTTGCGGAAGCTAATCCGCCAAAATCGTGCTTTTGCTTACTTTTGTCACAACCGACAAAAGTAAGAGCCCAAGCGGCTCGAGCGAACGGAGTCAGAGGAATAAATAAAACCTTGCCGTTTTGCACCACGACATATAAAAGCGAAGGTAAATACACTTTTAGCAGAAAGTAGTCAGCAGTCAGGAAAATATAAGAAGCCATTGTATAAGCATACTCAGCTTTTACAATGGCTTTTTACATATTAAACTGTTTTATTTTCCGGACTTTACCGGGGAATTTCTCTTTTTTACATCCCTTTTTTTAGCTTCCACCACAAGCTATCATTTAATATAAATTAAAGCTCGTTCTGTTTATAAACCGGCTTCTCCTCTGCAAAAATATCAAAGGGTGCTGATTTTCCGCCCTTCATTTTAATGAAGATACTTGCAAAGCCGGGGAAAATCAGGAAGGGAACACTCTTGTCTGCGCCTGCATTCCAGCCCTTTGCTGCAAAGTAATAACAGTTGAAGATAGGATCCCAACGATTGTAGTTTTTGATTGCATCGGTAACATCCTCAAGCTCACCCTCATCAAGCTCTGTTGAAAGAGCAAGCTGATTGCTGTAATGGTCGAGCACTGTTTCAAGGTTGTAATAAACGCCTCCGCCACGGGGACCTTCTGTACCGACACAACCAACGGAAACCTCGTCATACGCCGCAAGATCATATCTTCCGACCCTGATTGTTTCATCGGTCAGGTTTTCAAAATAAAGGAAAATGTGCCTTATGCCTGTGATATCATTTGTTTCAGCGCATATCCACATTCTTGCAACATTTTCATCTGCTGCCGAAACAGAAAAGGGAACTACTGAAAAAATCATGATAACAGAAAGCAAAAGAGCGATTATTCTTTTCATGTTTTAACACTTCTTTCTCCATTTTTTTGATTAAAGTCAGTTTAGTCAACCAACCTGGTTCAATTATACACCACATTGTTTAAATATTGTTAACACTATTTAAATAGTGTATTTTAATCCCTTTTATAAGGAGATTAAGTGCTTATTTTTTCTGTCCGTAATAAGCGTTAGGTCCGTGCTTTCTCATATAATGCTTATCAAGCAGATACTGCTCAATAGGTGTATGCTCAGGATTGATTTGTTCTGCATGATATGCCATATTTGCAACGGTTTCCATAACAACTGCATTGTGTACCGCTTCGTTGGGTGTTTTTCCCCATGCAAAGGGGCCATGCTTATAAACCACAACACCGGGAACTGCCATCGGGTCAATACCTCTGTTTTTGAAAGCTTCGATGATTACTGTGCCTGTTTCCTTTTCATAAGCTCTTTCCACCTCGTCAGGTGTAAGCTGCCTTGTGCAGGGAATTTCGCCGTAAAAATAATCGGCATGAGTTGTGCCGTAGGCGGGAATACTTCTGCCTGCCTGAGCCCATGAGGTTGCCCATGTTGAATGGGTATGAATCACACCGCCGATGTGCGGAAATGCCTTGTAAAGCTCAATGTGGGTGGGAGTATCGGATGAGGGATTGAGCTTGCCTTCAACAACCTCGCCATCAAGGTTAACAACAACCATGTCTTCGGCGGTCATAACATCGTATTCAACACCGCTCGGCTTAATAACAATGAGACCCTTTTCTCTGTCAATTCCGCTTACATTACCCCATGTAAAAGTAACAAGACCGTATTCAGGAAGGCTGAGATTGGCTTCAAGCACCTTCTGTTTCAGTTCTTCGAGCATAATAAATCTCCTTTCAATTTCTGCCATTTCATTGCTTTTATTATAAGGCTTTTATTTCGCATTGTCAACAACAAGCAGAGAAACAAAAACTCCCCCACTCCGTGAATGGAGTGGGGGGTAATTTTTATTGAAGTCAGCTCATTGAGCTAAGTGACCGTTTCTGAGTCTTATTTGAAGATGCTGAAAATCTTTTCGAAGAATTCCTTAATCTTCTTAATAAGTCTCTGGAACCAGTTGAGTGACTCTTCTGCGTCTTCAACTGCATCGTGGTGGTCATCGTCGGAACCGACTGTATCGTCCCAGACACCGGTCATTTCTTCCATAATCTTTGCGATACTACCGTAAGCGCAGGTTGAGTTGTTGCCGATGCTGTTGAAGAGATCCTTCCAGATCTGCTGAACAAGTGCAACGTCGCCCATGATAGCTGCATCGAGTGTGAGACCCATGCCGAGTGCTGCGAAGAGTGCTGAAACGATGATATCAGGTACGTCATAAGCTGCTGTTCTGTTGAACAGTTCGTTTACGCCGTAGCGTACAGTTTCTTCAGCGCCGCTCTTGAGGTCGAAGAAGTCAACGATCCACTGAACAAGAGCTTCTCTGTTATGAGGATCTTCGAACATTTCAAGCAGCCATGTGAATACAACTGTAAGAGTATCGCCCTTATCAGCAACGATGTTCTTCTGGGTTGTCTTATGCGGTGCATTCGGGTTAGCTTCTGTGTATGCATAGTATTCATCTGCACGCATTTCCTTAGTGTAGGAGTTTGCGGGAAGTGAACGTGAAGTTGAAACTTCCTGTGCATAGTCGCCGCCCTGCTTTGCAAGACCGAGCCAATCGATTACGGGGATTCTGAAGTCGTACTTGGTATTGAATACTACGATACCAAGGTCGATGTTGTGAACAAGTTCTTCGAGCTTCAGGAAGCTTTCGAGGTTCACACCAAGCACGCTTGTAATTGTGTTAACAAGTGTGTAAACCGGAGCAAGCAGATTCTTCACTGTGAGAAGGAGACCTTCGTTGGAGAAGTAATATGCAAGGTTCGGGAGGATGGTGAGAAGCTTGTTTACAGGATTATCAAGGAGACCGTCTGCGAAGTAAGCAATTCTGTTAAGGATATAACCGAGAAGCTGAGTTTCGTCGTTAGCAACAGCCTGCTTGTATTCTGTGATGTTCTTCACTTCGGATGACTTGAGACCAAATGCTTCAAGAAGCGGGATGATACCGTAGTCATAACCGTTGCCGCCGCCGATCTGAACGATGCCGAGAACATCGAGTTCCTTACCTTCGCCGATGAGGAGAAGTTCAAGAAGACCGTTAAGCGGTGTGAGGATACCTGCGAGAGCTCTTGTGAAGTCGTAGAGATCACCGTTATCAACTTCCCAAGCAACGTTTGCTTCCTGGAAGGAGGTTACGTTTGCCCAAGTTGCGTTTTCGCCGCCGGCTGCAACTGCCTTGTTGAGGTGAGCTGCTGCGCCCTGGAGGTAAGATCTTGTCTGAGCAAGCTCAGTGATCTTAGCTGCGAATGCGGGAAGTGTAAGCGGGAGTTCGATGCCGAGGTCAAGACCTGCAATTGTTTCGAGGATGGGACCTACTGAATCGCCTGCAAGGAGACCTACGATCATGTCAAGGAGCTGGTTAACAGTGCCGTTGGAGATGTACTGAGCAAGAAGCTGTCTGAGTGAGCCGAGACCTGCTGCTTCAAGAATCTGCTTGATGAGCATGTCAAGGTTTTCAGCGATGATGTCAGCATTTGCTTCAGTGAATGTGAAGTAAGTGTTATAGTTCACACCTGTTACATCAATCGGTCTGTTCTGGATCGGCTGGTATGAAAGCTTACCGCCGAGGATTTCACTGATGATATCGATAATCTTTGAGGGATCTTCGATGATCTGATCAATGATATCCTGAATTTCAGGACTAAGTTCAACATTGAGTGCGCCGAGAACGCTTTCGATATTTTCCTTAGTGAGAATTGTCTTAAGAAGAGCCACAAATGTGTCAGCAGCGTCACCCTTGATGGTTGAATATGCATCGTCACCATAGATGTCGTACTTAGCATTGAGATGTGTGCCTTCAAAGTCTACCTTACCGTCGTTATTAGCGTCAGCACCTGCCATTGCAGCAATCTGGAGCCAATCAAGCTGGAGATCGATGCCGAGAGGCTGTCCGTTAACTTCGATGTTTGCAAGGAGATTTGCGATAAGAGCTGAGAGATCTTCGCCCTTAACAACAATGTGGATACCTGCTTCTACGCCCGGATGATCCTTACCAAGGTAGGTCTGAACAACTGCCTTATCGGTATTGATATAACCAAGGTTAATTTCAATAGCGATCGGGAACAGCGGGTCAACCTTTTCGATAAGCTGGTTAACAGGAGCGATGAGGTTATCAACGATTGTTCCAACGTCATCGTTGCCGATTACGTATGAGAGATTTGCAAGAATCTTAGCAAGCCAGTTAATGGGCTCTTTAAGAATATCTTCTTCAACAGCAGTTACAAGCTGCATAAGGATCGGGTAGAGAGTGCTGCCCTTACCGTAGTTCGGGTCGTTAACCTGAACTTCGTAAGCTTCCTGGCTCATTGCATCGATGCCGAGGAGCTCGAGAAGCGGGATGATTGAGTAGTTGTAGCCCATACCGCCCATGATGTTGATTTCATCAAGTGCGCTGATTGAGCGACCTACTGATGTTCTGCCGCTTGCTTCGAAGTCAGCTCTTACCTGACCGCCTCTGAGAAGGAGTGCGAGAACTACATCGAGAGGCTGGATGAAGTCACAAACGAGATTTACAAGATCTGTGAGACCTGCAATACCCCATGTGTACGGGATGAATTCACGACCGGATTCATCTTCTTCAGTTGCCGGATCATCAGGAACTTCAACGCTGTTAACTTCCCAAACCTGAGCCCATGTGATGTTATCAAGAGTGATGGCTGTGAAGCCTTCATCTGCTGCATGAGCTGCATTGTACTTAACAACAGATTCAAGGAAGAACTGCTGAACCTTGGAGCCGAAGAGATTGTTTGCGAATGCCTTCGGGCTGATGTCAAGGTCTGTGAGGTTGGTGAGTTCACGGACATAACCGAGAATCGGGTCAATAGTGTCTGAGGGAAGACCTGAGAGAAGCTCTACGATCATACCAACAAGCATATTACCGATGTCATCGTTAAGGAAGCCGTTGATGAGCTGGTTGAGTGATGTTACGGCATTGCCGTCAGCATCTGTGAGACCTACAAGACCAAGGATTGTCGGGATAAGAGCATCGAGGTTGCCCACGATTTCGTTGAAGTTAGAGTGAGTTTCAGCATCTGTTACAACGATCTTATCAAGAGCTGTCTGGTCGTATGCAGTGTATTCAACAAGGTACTTAGCAAGGAGTGATACAAGTACATCGATGAGCTGTTCTTCCTTACCTGCGAGGCCGAGGATGATATCCTTAACATCGCCATCTTCAAGTCCAAGCAGATTTGCAAGGATGTTGAGGAAGTCAGTTGAAAGAACTGTTGAAAGGATGTACATGAGAGTATCGCCTGTGTCAACATGCCACTTGTCAACCGGTGTACCTACAACTGTTACATTAGCAGGTTCATCAATTTCAATAGCAGCCTTAGCAAGCTCTACGAAGAAGTCTTCGGGAAGTGCATTGATTACATGAAGAACAACGGGGTTGCCTTCTGCATCAGTTACAACATTACCGTTAGCATCAAGCTCGTAAACTTCGATGCCGGGAAGGAATCCGTTAATGAGCTTAACGAGTTCTTCGCCCTGTTTACCTGCGATACCGAGGATACCGCTGATGGTGAACATTTCGTTCTTTGTGAATGACTCAAGGAGTGCATCAAGCTCGGATCTGGAGATTGTGCCGTCAAGAGCATTTACAAGTGAAAGTACGGGTGATACAAGGTTATTGATGAGAACCTCTACGCCGCCGTTTGCAATGAAGAAGCTGAGGTTACCGAGAAGAACGAGGATTGTGTTGAAGGGAGCCTCGCAAAGCTCATCAACAAGTACGAATACATAGTCGATAAGAGCTTCAAGAGCTTCAACAGCGTTCATGTCGCCATCTTCGTTATTTGCGGAAGCTTCTACCCAATCAGCGCCCATTTCTTCAAGGCCGAGAGCCTTGAACAGGTACCAGATTGCATTGTTGTAGCCGTCATTACCCTTAAGCTTAACGTTTTCAACGCCGAGACCCTTTGCAATTTCAAGGTCGCCGCCACGAAGCAGGAATGCAAGAACGGATTCAAGCGGAGTGAGAAGGTCATAGATTGCGCCAAGGAATTCATCCTTAGTATCAATGCCTGTGAATACATTGTCGATTACGGTTGTAACATTGCCGTCAGCATCAGTTTCTTCTGAGCTGTGTGCCTTAAGTACATCAGCCCATGTGATGTTGCTGTATTCAACAAGGTTGCCGTCTTCGTCCTTTTCGCCTTCGCCTGTGCCTGTTACGCCGTCAGTTACATAGGTAATAAGAGCAGCGTTACCGGTTGCAGTTGCGAATGCATAAGGTGCAAGGTTGATACCGAGGAGATCACCGAGTGTGCCTACAAGGCTTTCGGAGATTGATTCACCGAGAAGCTTCACAAGCATATCTGTGATTGTTCCCATCATGTCATCTGTAAATACCATATCGGTAAGGAGAGTATCAACGATGTGCTTGAGAACAGGTGTTCCTTCGGGAACATTTGCTGAAGCATCGATGAGTGTATCCATGAGTGAGCCTTCTTCAACATCTTCACCTGCGATGATGGGAAGAAGCTTCGGGATAGCCTTGCCGATGAGTCTGTCGAGAGCCTCGATAGCTGTGTCAACATTGTCAACATCGTAGTCAACTTTGCCGAGGAACTTGAAGATCATTGAAAGAACATCAATGTCATATTCACCGGTAAGGATGAGAACGAGTGTACCAACAAGGTTGATGATAGCCTTGTTATCGCTGAGGATATCGTTGATGAGGCCTTCGAGTGTCGGGTCAAGCTCTGCATCGCCGATGAGGCCGAGAACAAGATCCTTGATAACTGCAACGTTTTCTTCTGTGAGAATTGCGTTGAGGAGAGATACGAGAGTATCAGCCGGGTCACCGGAGATGTTGGTGTACGGGTTATTACCTGTACCTGTAGTAACGGTTGTTGCATAATCGTAAACCATTGCTGAATCGGTGTAGATAATGTTGCCGTCAGCATCTCTCTTAGCCATTGCTGCTGCAAGTGCGAGCCAATCAAGGTTAAGAGTGAGACCGAGTTTTTCACCGTTGATTTCAAGTCCGGAGAGAAGTGAGCTGATGAGATTTGACAGGTCAGCAGCTGAAAGGTCGATGTTCACGCCGTGAGCAAGACCCTTAGCACCGCCAAGGTCATAATCGAATGCGAATGCGCCTTCGTCATTTACGCCAACGCTTACTGCGATGGGATATACTTCGCTGACTGCGAGGATAAGCTCGTTAATCGGAGCAATAAGGTTTGCAGCGATTGTGTTGATACCTTCGGAGCCGATGAAGTAGAAGAGGTTTGCAACAAGTCCGAGAACTTCCTGAACGGGAGCTGCAAGGATTGTGTCAACTCTGCCGACGATAGCGTCGAGGATGTACTTGAGTGATGAGCCGCTGTACTTGGAGTCGATTTCCTTATCGTAGGTTGCCTGACTTACTGCGTTCACACCGAGTGCTTCGAGAAGCGGGATGATTGCGTAGTTATAGCCATAGCCACCGTTGATGCGGATGTCAGCACGTCTTACAGTGTCTTCATCTTCAAGTGCGATGATCTGCTTGCCGCTGAGAAGGATTTCAAATACAACATCAAGCGGGAGAAGGAGATCTGCTGCGAAGTTAACAACATCTTCAAGAGTTTCGATCTTCCAATCGTAGTCAGCTACGAACTTGGTTTCGTGAACATTCTTGACTTCTGTTACGAATACTGTGGTTTCTTCGCCTGCATCATTTGTGAGAACAGTTGTCTTGAGACCGGTTGTTTCATCGGTCTTAACAGCTGCATCATCAAGTCCGATAATTACAGGGTTATTGTCGGCGCCAAGGTAAGCATAAAGCTTCTTGCCTTCGTCGTCTGTACCCTGAACCATTGACTTAGTAAGCGGGTAAGTAGTTGTTGTTGCTGATTCGCCTTCACCTGTTGTTACTGTCCATTCGGTGAGAGTTGCACTTTCGTCAGTAATTGTTACTGTTGTCTTAGTGCCGTCCTCTGCTTCAACCTCGTAGGTGTATACATATTCTTCATAGTTTTCAGCAAGCTCTGCCCATGTCTGAGCATCGCCGATGAAGTTCTTGAGCTCTGAACCGAAGGTATCATTTGCGAATGCCTGCGGGTTGATATCGAGTTCAAGGTTTGTGAGATCCTTCACATAACCGAGAATTGCATCAAGGTCAAGGTTTGCGAGAACAGGAACAAGAAGGTTCATAATAAGGTTACCGAGGTCAGCGCCAGCAACAAGGCCGTTGATCATGCCCTTAAGGTCGCTGCTTGTGCCGAGCATACCGAGAACTGATACAAGAAGTGTATCAAGAGCTACGATTGCATCGGGAAGAGCTGCTTCAACCTTAGTTGCATTTGTATCAAATGCTGTGTAGTCAGCACCTGCACCGGTGAGAGCTTCCTGCGGAATTCTCTTATAGGTGATTGTGTAATTTTCAAGGAGCATCATGATTACATTCACAAGTGACATTTCCTTGTCAGCGAGTGATGTGAGAATTGATACGATAGTATCGTCTTCTGAAGCATCAGGAGCAATCTTGTGAACGAGTACCTGAAGGAAGGTTTCGTCAAGAACCTTGTCAAGGATGTACATGAGGGTTTCGCCTGCATCAACTTCCCAAACAACAGCGTCTGTCTTGCTGATTACTGCGTCGCCGTCGAATTCAGCTTCGGCTTCGGTCGGAGTAATAGCCTTGATAGCATACTGTGAAAGTTCAATGAAGAAGTCTTCTTCAAGGGCGTCGATTGTATCGACTACATTGCCGTCCTTATCCTTAACCTCAAGACCGCCAAGCATACCGTTGATCATTGCAACGAGGTTTGCACCGCCGTTGTTGCCGATTTCGATGATGTCTGTCAGACCCATACCGATGAAGCCTTCGAGGATACCGTCGATCTGAGCTGTGCTGATAACGGGTTCAAGGAGCTTGAGAATTGAGAATACGGGAGCTGCAATATTTCTGATGATGGGTTCAAGGTTGTCGTTTGCAAGGAGATAGCTGAGACCTGCTACGAGTTCGAGAACTGTCTGGAACGGAGCAGTAGCAATCTGTTCAACGAGACCGCCGGTGCCAAGAAGACCGTCAACAAGGTTGTCGAGAGCTTCTGTGGTTGTTGCAGCTTCGTCGAGTTCAACGCCGAGAGCCTTGAACAGCGGGATAAGTGCTGTGTTATAAGCATTGCCGCCGGGAAGAGTGATAGCCTGGTCAAGAAGCTTGAGGCTACCGCCGCAGAAGATGAAGTCAAGAATCGGATTAAGCGGTGTGAGGAGTGAGAGGATACCGTCAATGAATGTATCCTGATCGCTTACACCCCAATTATAATCGTTAGCAACACGTTCGCCGTCAGCGTTTTCTGTGCTGTTGTTTGTCCATACATCTGCCCATGTTGCAGCCTCGCCAACATAGTTAACAAGTGCAACATTACCGGTCTTGGTTGCGAATGCCTTGGGTGAAAGGTCAATACCGAGAAGGTCATTGATTGTGCCTGTGAGGTCAGCTGTCATGAAGCCTGCAAGAGCCTTCACAAGAGTTGCCATGAGTGATTCATAGTTATCTGCTGTGAATGCGAGGTCAGCAAGAAGTGTATCAACCATATCGTTAAGGTCGAGTGCGCCGTCTGCTGCGTCAACAAGAGTCTTCATAATGCCTGTTGCCGAGTCAGCATCAATGAACATCGGAAGAAGTTCGGGTACTTCACGGGTAATGATAGCATCGAGCTTGGAGATAGCACTGTTGAGTGTTACGCCGTCTTCAGGTGCATCTGTGAAGTAGGAGAGAGCTCTGAACACCTTGAATACGGTGTTGTAGCTTTCGATATCATACTGACCGCTGAGGAGAAGGACAACTGCTGCAAGGAGTTCCTGGATACCCTGAGGATCGTAGAGAACATCATTGATGATGGAAACTACATCGATTTCATCATTGGGATTACCGTTTTCGTCAACACCGTCCATACCGCTGAAGTCAACATTTGCAAGGAGTGACTCAACGAGCTTAGCGATTTCGTATGCATTCTGCTCTGTAAGGATAGTCTTGATAAGAGTTGTGAAGGTATCTTCAACGTCACCCTTAATGTTGTACCAGCCAGCGTTTACAGTTGTAACTGTTCCGTCTTCTGCTGTAACTTCCTTAACCTGAGCTGTTGCGATTTCAATGATTTCCTTGGTGGTTACTGCGTCATCGCCTTCGCCTGTGGTTACTGTTTCATAAGCAGCCATCTTAGCAGCGATTTCGAGCCAATCAAGGTCAAGAGCGAGGTTGAGAGTAACATCGTCGTTAATCGGGAAGCCGCCTTCAAGCTTACTTGAGATAAGAGCTGTGAGGTCGTCGCCTGATGCATTGACATAGATACCTGCGGGCATTGTGTCAACATATTCGGGAACTGTGCCGTCTTCGTTCTTATCGAAGGTTGTCTTGAGAATCTTACCGCCTGTGCCAAGCTCAGCGAGATCGATGGATACGCCTATCTTGAATACGGGAGCAACTCTTTCAAGAATTACATTTGCAAATGCAAGGAGATTGTCTGCTACATCATTGATACCGTCGGAACCGATGAAGTAGAAGAGGTTTGCAAGCATTGAAAGGAGAGTCTGTACAGGAGCTGTGAGGAGATCATCTTCTACTCTGCTGATGATAGCATCGAGGATGTAGTAGATGTGTCCGTTTGTTTCTGCCTGTGCGATATAAGCTTCTTCTGTTATTGCTGCAATACCGAATGCTTCAAGAAGCGGGATAATTGCATAGTTGTAGCCACGGCCGCCGTTGATACGGATGTCGTCACCACGAACAGTTGAACCGTCTTCTGCTACTTCGTAGTCAGGAAGAACGATGAGCTGTTCACCTGTGAGAAGGAGACCGAATACCTGATCAAGCGGGAAGAGGAGATCTGCTGCGAAGTTAACAACACCGTCAAGAGTTGCATTTTCGCCTGTGAGACCAAGCTTCCAATCGTAGGTTGAGTGCATTGCCATTGTCTGAGTCTTAGCGCCGGTTGCTTTACCGTCTTCGCCGATAACATCTTCCATAACTGCGGTAAGCTCATATGTCTTAGCTTTCTCACCTTCGCCGATGGTTACAGTCTGAACACCTGTGGAGTCAGCATAGAAGTTCTGCTTCTTGCCGTCTGCATCAGTGTATTCATATACATACTTAAGGTTTGCTTTTTCAACATCAGCCCATGTCTTAGCATTGCCGATGAAGTTCTTGAGCTCTGAACCGAACTTGCCGTGTGCAAATGCCTGAGGATCAAGTGAAATTGTAACATTGGTAACATCCTTAACAATGCTGATGATTTCATCAAGGTCAAGCTTTGCAAGCATGGGAACAAGCATATTCATGAGCATATTGCCGACATCAAGACCTTCGAGGAGTTCACCGAGGAGACTCTGGAGTGAGTCAGCATCAAGACCGATGAGACCGATTACAGCAACGATGATGGGATCAAGTGCTGCAAGAGCCTTCTGGAGGTTTTCTTCAGTCATCGGGTCAATGTGTTCAACCTCAATCTTGTCAATCGGGTTACGGCTGTGCGGGTTGTAAACGATTGCATAATCGGTTACGAGCATGAGGATAATGTCTACAAGGTTATCCTGCTTACCTGCAAGGCCGAGAAGGATATCGCTGACTGTAGCGTCTGCGTTGAGCATTTCTGCAAGAACCTGAAGGAAGTCTTCAGAGCATACTGTTGAAAGAACATACATAAGAGCGTCGGTTCTGTCAACTGTGAAGCTTGTTACGTAGTTGCCGTAGATACCTGCCTCTGCATTGCCGTCGGTTACTGCACCGTCAACAACTGCGGGCTGATAATCGATACCTGCTGCATATTCTTCAGCAGTTACTTCCTTAACAGTACCTGTTACAACACCGTACTGAGCTACCTTGAGGAAGAAGTCATCGGGAAGAAGGTTGAGCTTAACAGTTTCACCTGTTACCTTGTCAACGATTTCATAAGAACCGATCATTTCGTTGATCATATCAACGAGACCTTCGCCGTTTTCGCCAGCGATGTTGATGATATCGTCAAGATCCATGTTAATGAATTCCTTGAGAAGGGCATTGATTGAGGACATGGGAGCGATACCGTCAAGAACTGTGAGAAGTCCTGTGATGGGAGCGATGATACCTTCAACAGCTTCAGCAACGCCGTTTGATGCGATGAAGTAGGAGATACCTACAACGATATCAATGATTGCCTGAAGCGGAGTGTCTGCAATCTTGTCAACAAGACCGAGAACACCGTTGAGGAGATTTCTTACCATTTCAACTGCGTGGTCGTCAGCGTCAACAGCTTCAATTGTTGTGCCGAGAGCCATACCAAGCGGAATGATTACATTTTCGTAAGCATTGCCACCCTTAAGAGCAACTTCATCGATAAGAATTTCGATGTTTTCACCTCTGAAGAGCCAATCAAGTACGGGACCGAAGGGAGCTACGATTTCAAGGATGAGGTCGATGAATGCAGCCTTAGCGTCTGCAGCACCTGTTACACCCCAAGCCTCGGTCATAACAACCTTAGTCTGCTGAACCTGACCTGTTACATTGCCGTCTGCATCCTTAACGTCAACCATTACAGGAGTGATAGCATATGCAACGCCATTTTCGTCTTCATAAGTGGGTTCGTTCTGATTTTCAAAGTACACTTCAATCTTTTCATCTTCAGCGCCTTCTTCAGTTGCTTCGATGGTGTATGTGTATACATACTTTGTATTTACTTCTGCGATATCAGCCCATGTGAGACCTGCTTCGGTGTCAGACGGAGTGATTGTATCGAAGTATGCTGCAATCTTGCTGCTGCCGAGAGCTGCTTCAATTGCATCTGCGAAGCCTGCGGGATCAAGAGCGATACCGAGAACCTCGTTTGCGATATTTGCAATCATATCGAATGTCTTAGCATCGAGACCTGCAAGAAGACCTACGAGCATACCGAGAACCATGTTGATGATATCGTCGGTGTAAACTGTGCCTTCAAGGAAGTCATTGAGGATTCCGCCGATTGAATCTGCATCAGATGCAGCGATGTCCTTAACGATTGCAGGCATATTGTCCATATCAGCAAGGATGCCGAGTACGGGACCGATTGCATTGTTGATGATTGCATCAAGCTTGTTGAGTGCAAGCTGTACATTTTCTTCGGGCATGAAGTTGTCGCTGTCATAATCGTAGTCAAGCTTTGTGAGTACGTCATAGAGAACCTTGATGTTTTCTACAGCATAGTCAGTTGCAAGAATCTTGATTACTGTGTCGATAACTGTTGACGGGTTATCAAGAGCACCTTCAACAATTACCCAAAGCTCCTCGCTGATGTCAGTAATTGTCTTCTGGATATCTTCTCTTGTCATGTCGAACATTGACAGGAGACCTTCGATCATGTCTGTTGTGAGAACCATGTCAAGGAGTGTGAGGAGTGTATCAGCCGGGTCGGCCTTGATATTGTGTCCCCATGTACCGTTGAGGATATCCCACTTGCCGTCTACGAGTGAATCGTAAAGGTCAACATAACCGTCAGCACCGTCTGCGCCGGTTGCATTATTATAAGCGTCTTCTGCTGCACCTGCTGCCAGGTCTGAGAAGCGAAGCTCGATATTAAGCTCGGGAGCGAACTTATCAAGTGCAAGAGCGATGATTTCTTCAAGAGTTACACCGTCAAGGTCAACTGCGAGACCAACCTCTGCACCGTTTGCTGCAACATCGTCACCGATGTAGAACTTGAACATTTCGCCATCTTCAACGAAGAGTGCACGAAGGTCAATAATGATTGCAAGAGGAAGAACATCTTCAAGCTCTCTGATGAGCTCACTTACAGGAGCGATAAGGTTTGCAACGATTGTTGTAAGACCGTCCTTACTTGCTGTGTAAGCAAGGTTTGCAAGAAGGTTCATTACGAATTCAACCGGTGTGTCAAGGCCGTTAACAACATACTTAAGAAGAGTCTCAAGGATGTAGCCAAGTGCGCCATTGTCATAATCATCGCTTGCAAGAAGAGCAACATATTCGTCCTGAGTGAGAAGACCGTCTTCAGCTCTCATGCCGAGTGCTTCCATAAGAGGAAGAATTGCATAGTTGTAGCCTGAGCCGCCCATGATGTTAAGCTCTTCAAAGATGCTGAGTGACTTAACTTCTGATGCCTTGCCTTCGTCTGTGCCGCCTGCAAGGAGAGCTTCAAGGATGAAGTCTGCAGGAGCAAGGAAGGATGTAAGGATTGCTACGAACTTCTCAATCTTTTCATTAACAGTGAGAGTTTCGTCTGCAAGACCCCATTCGTAGTCTACAACTACCTTTGTTTCATGAACATCGGTGTAAATGGGAGTTACTTCATATTCACCGACTGTGCCGTTGTAGTTAATCTTAGCAACGAGCTTGCCTTCGTCGTTGGTGTAAGCACCGTCAACAAGACCCATTTCAAGTGTTACGGGCATATTGGGAAGCTGTACTCTGTATGCAAGATTACCGTCGAGTGTCTTCTGAACATAAACCTTTGAAAGCTCATATTCAGTGAGCTCTGCGCCTTCACCGACCTTGATGATTTCAGCATCAGCGTCGTTGAGGTAAACAGTTACAACCTCATCCTTTGAGCCTTCAACTGCGGGATCAGCGGGAACAGTATAAGTGTAGGTATACTTAGTATACTTTTCAATCATGTCTGCCCAATCTTCTGCACCGTCGAAGAAGCCTGCGAGGTCTGAGTCTGCCTTATAGCCTGTTACGGAAATGTCGAGAGGCTGGCCGAGAGCTTCGCCTACAACATCGATGATATCCATTACGGATGCATCGAGTCCGCCGAGACCTGTTACAAGCAGACCTGCGATCATGTTAATAATGTCATCGGTGAGAACGAAGCCTGCTACGAGGTCCTGAAGTGTGCCTTCCATGCCGAGAAGCGGAAGGATTTCGCCGATGATCTTGTCAAGGTTCTGAATAGCCTTTGTGGTTGTTGCCTTTGAAACTGAATGTTCGTTTGCGGATTCATAAAGAACTTCAATCTTCTTAAGAGCTTCTGCGGGATCGGAGATTGCAAGGTATTCAACGATGTATTCAACAGTAAGCTTGTTGAGAACATTGATGATGCCTTCAATTGCTTCGTCCTTAGCTTCGCCGTTAACTGTAAGCTCAGCAATAATCTGGTTAACGATTGCTTCGTCATTTTCTTCATCTGCAAATGCGGGAAGAATTTCTTCAACTGCAAAGCGAACGAGACCGTCAACGAAGTATTCTTCGGAACCAACGATTGTTGTAATCTTACCGTCAGCTGCGGGCTTGGTTGTTATCATGCCGTCTGCATCTACCCAGACATCGCCTTCCTGCTGAGCAATGATGTTGCCGTTCTTGTCAACATAGTTGCCGTTAGCATCAACGAGAACTGAGGAAGCTGAGGTTCTGTAGGAGTCAATTACTTCATATTCACCGATAAGTGCAACCAGCTTCTGAAGCATTTCTTCAGTAATTACAAGGTTAACATTATTATCAGAGAGAAGCTTATTGATTGTTTCAAGGAGCTTGTCAAGCTTAACGATGCTGAGGTCTACACCAAGCAGTGAGAGAAGATCATCTGTGCCTGTAAGCGGTGAAAGTACCTTGAACAGACCGTTAGCAAGAGCGAGAACGTTGTCAACGAGGTCTGCAACATTGTCACTTACAAGGAAGTAGAGGAGACCTGCAAGGTGGTTAGCAATGAAGTCAACCGGACCTGCTGCGATGCCGTCTACAAGCTTGAAGATAATGTTGAGAACTGCATTGAGGATATCTTCAATATTTGTATATGCGTTGAAGGTTGCACCGTCAACGATATTTGTGTGGTCGCTACCGAAGATAGCTTCTGCAAGAGCAAGGAGACCTTCGTCATAACCCTTTGAGCCACGGATTTCAATGAAGCCGTCACCCATGATGATGCCTTCAGCAACTTCTTCAGTTCTGTCGTCATCAGGTTCTTCGCCGTTGGACTGACCTGTTTCAACTTCTGTGATTACATTGCCGTTTTCATCTTTTTCGCCGTAAACTTCTTCAAAGTCGCCTACGTATACGCCGTTACTGTCAAGAAGTGTAAGAGTCTTGCCCTGGAAGATAAGACCGAATACTTCTGTGAGAGGCTCAAGAAGAACTGTGAGAGCATTTACGAATGCTGTCTTCTTGTCTGCTGCGGCGTTGATACCGAAGCCGCCTTCAACATCGAATACAACCTTGGAAACATGCTTTGTGCCGGTTACATTGCCGTTTTCGTCCTTAACTTCTTCTGTCTTCGGAGTGAGAACGTATGTCTTGCCGTCAACAACAACTCTGGTTTCGTCGGATTCTGCATGGTAGTATGTTACAACTTCATCAACTGAGCCTTCAACTGTTACATCTGCAGGAATTGTGTAGGTGTATACATACTTGGTGTTGTTAGCTGCAACTTCACCCCATGTTGTTGCATCACCGAAGAAGGTTTCGAGAGCAGCAACAGCTGTCTGATAGTCAGCGTACTTGGTTGTATCAGCGAAGTGAGCCTTAATTGAGTTGAGATAGCCTTCTGATGTGAGCTTGTGGTCGCCGATCTGGATGAGACCGAGAACCATGTTGATGGTTTCATTTGCAAGAAGGCCGGGAACCATTTCAACTATCATTGCAACCATTTCGTCTGTGAAGAGCATATCGTTGAGAAGTGTTTCAACAACTGCTTCAAGAGCTGTCTGGTCTGCAGTTTCCACATAATCTGCAAGTGCTGAGGAAAGGATATCCATAATGGAGCCTTCTTCAACATTGTCGCCTGCAAGAAGCGGGAGAATTGCGGGAAGTGCATTGTTGATAAGGTTATCAAGTGTTTCGGGAAGCTGAGCAGATTCTGTCTGACCGGCGTGGTCGATTTCGATATAAATACCGTTAAGCTCAGCGTATTCTACTGAATAGCCTTCGAAGAGTGATACGAGGATATCAGTAATTGTGAGGCCGTTGGATTCGCCGTTGATGAGAGCGTCAAGGATAACAGTGATGAGATCCTTCTTCTCAAGCTTAGCGTTCCAATCTTCTGTGCCGTAATCCTTCACGATGTTTGAAAGAAGGTCTTCTGAAACAACGGACTGAAGGAGATATACGAAGGAGTCAGCAATGTCAACATTGAAGGTGTTAACAACATAACGAGTACCCTGAAGGTCGAAGTATGACTTCATTGTTTCTTCGTTATAGCTTGCCTGAGGCATTGTGATGACAGAACCTGTCTTGCCGTAGCCTGCTGCTTCACCTGCTGCTGTAACCTTAAGTTCATAATAGTTCTTAGCATTAGCGGAAGCGTCTTCAATGTCTACTGCATACTGAACATATTCCTCGAAGAAGTTTGCAGGAAGAATTTCGATAACAGGAGCTTCTTCACCTTCAGGTGTTTCAACAAGCATACCACCAACAAGCTCGTTGATGATTGCAACAAGGTTTTCACCCTTAGGACCTGCAATTGTGAGGATTTCGTCAAGAGTATATTCTGTGGTTGTTACATCGTCTGCTGTGTCTGCAGTACCCTTATCGTCAACAACAGTGTGACCTGTGCCTTCGGGCATGTAGTCGCCTACAAGCGGGCTGAGGAGACCGCCGAGAAGATCATCAAGAAGTGCGCCTACTGCCGGTTCTGCAACATCAAGGAGTGCGAATACCGGTGAAACGAGATTTCTGATGAAGAGCTCAACGCCGTTTGAGGACAGGAAGTATGACAGTGAGGGAAGAAGTGTGAGAACATACTCAACCGGGTTATTAGTGAGGTTTTCAACAATGTTGAAGATACCGTCAGTAATAGCTGTGAGAGTTACTTCTGTGTTCTTAGCCTGAGCGTATGCTGTGGGTGTTACAAGACCGTTTGTGTTGATCTGGTCTGCTGCAAGACCCTGGAGCAACGGATACAGAGCGTACTTATAGCCTTCGCCGCCCTTGATGGAGATAACTTCGTTACCTGCATCGTTAACGATAGCGATATCGTCGCCATGGAACAGGAAGTTGATTACGGGTTCAACAGCCTTGATTACGCTGTAAAGAGTGCTGATGAAGGCATCCTTCTTAGCCTCGAAGGTTGTTGCATCTGAGATGCCCCATACGAAGTCGTTGGCACCGAGAACCTTTGTACCTGCTTCAACATATGCTGCTGTTACAGCTACGGTCTGCTTCTTGCCTTCGATTTCAACTTCAGCTTCTGTTGCTTCTGCATCGTCAAGATATACAGTACCGCTGTATTCCTTAGCTTCTGCATTGTCAGTTGCTGCTACGGTATAAGTCCAGTCATAGCCGTACTTATTTTCGTTCATTTCACGGGCGAATGTGGGTTCACCTGCTGCTTCGTCAGCCCAGATGATGTTGCCGTCAGCATCTGTTGCAATTGCAAGGTTGTAAAGAGTTACATTCTTGATAACTGCGCCGTCAACTGTGATGTCAGCAATTTCGCCGTTTTCATATACATTATTGTCAAAGTGCGTGTTGATTGTGTAAACAGTCTTGGTGTATGCTTCTTCAGTTTCTGTTGCTGCAACTTCAACTTCCTCAGAAGTGATGTAGTAGTAAGCATAATCTGAATAGAATTCAGCAACGTCAGCCCATGTGATCGGGTTAACAACCATGCCTGTCTGTACATTGTTTTCGTCATAAACGATTTCTGTGCGTGAAGCAAGAATATCGTCGTCAGCATTTACAGCATCGATGAATCTTACAAGAGCTGCATCGTTACCGTAAACAGCTGCTGCACCGTCAGCCACTGCATCGGGAGTAAGATCAACACCGAGAAGGTCCTTGAGAATCGGAGTAAGAGTATTCAGAGTCTCTGCGAAGCCTTCGCCGCCAAGGAGACCTACGATTGTGCCAATGAGCATATTCATTGTTTCATCGTTGAATGCAAGGTCGGTAAGGATAGCTTCAACAACCTTTTCAAGTGTTACACCTGCATAGCCGTTTGTGGGATCCTTGAGGCTGCTGAGAGCACCCTTGAGGAATGCAACCTCTTCAAGCATGGGAAGAAGGTCAGGAATGAGTGCAAGGATAGCCTGGTCAAGCTTCTTGATTGCACGTCTTACCTTACGGGCTGTGAGGGTTGTATCTGTTGTGTATGTCTCGTAATCGAAGGTGAGTTCTTCGAATGAGAGATACTCGATGAGTGTTCCTTCTACATCATAGTGGTTGAAGTAGTTAAGGAGAACCTGAAGGATTGTGTATCTGTTGTCGCCGGAGATACCGTCGATAACTGTCTTGATGGTTTCGTTATTCGGATCGTCGAGATCTACATTGAGAAGGTCGAGGATCTCGAAGAGGAGACCGTCTTCAGCAAGAACCATTTCAGAGATAATCTGGATAACAGTATTAGCTCTTGTTGTGGTTACGCCGATTACATAGCGGTCTGCAGCAGTCGGGTCAATAGCACCGAAGTAGCGCATTGTGGAAACTTCTGCAAGAGCGCAAGTCTTAGCAACGATTTCTGAGAAGATACCGTCAAGGAATGAAAGGTCAGTTGTGTTGGTGAGAAGCTTTTCGCCGTTTGCACCGTCATGGATACCCTTATCATCAAGAGCAACCTCAACAACTGTGCCGTCTTCCTTAGTATAGCTGTAGCCTGTTACCTTATCAGGATCAGCTTCATCCTTCTTAACCTCAGTAAGAACCTGATCGGTTACCTTACCGCCGTTTACAAGACCGTTGATGAGCTTGATGAGACCTGTTTCGGTGAGAAGAGCAGTGATGATTTCACCAACTGTGTCAACTTCTTCAGGTGTGTTAGCTACGCCGTCGGTTTCAGCGTCAAATGTGAGCTTACCTTCAGCATCCTTATAGAGCTCGAACTTGATGCCCATGCCGTCAAGAAGCTTAACGAGCATTGCATAGATGTTGAGTGCTACAAGCGGGCTTTCGTCGTTGCCTTCAACCTCGATTTCCTTAGCTGTAATGTCGTTAACCATGTCAACGAGAGTAAGCAAGGGAGCGAGGAACTGCTCGAGTGACTGAGCAAGGCCTTCGGATACGATGAAGTATGAAAGCTGGGGAAGAAGGTCAATGATAGTCTGGATGGGAGACTGAACAATCTTCTGGATGAGCTTAACGAGACCGTCAACAACGAAGGTTGCAAAGTCAGCATCGTTAAGAGCTTCAACCTCATACTTATCCTTTTCAATCTTGATGCCGAGAACTTCAGCAACAGGGATTATGAAGCGGTCATAACCGTCACCTGCGGAGATTGTAACACCGTCAAGGAGAACGAGATCGCCTGATTCAAGGAGCAGGAGTCTGAATACGGGAACGAAGGGTCTGAGAATACCGCTGAGAAGTGTACGAACGCCTTCGAAGTCTGTGATACCGAAGCTGTTTGTTTCAGTAAGCTTAACTTCATACTTGTATTCGTAAACTACCTTGCCGTTTTCAGTCTTAACAACATAGGTATCCTTAATGGGTTCTTCCTTAGTTGTTGTGGTAGTTCCGTCTTCATTTTCTGTAGTGATGTCGGCTGCTTTACCACCGTCAGTGTAGTAAGTGCCGAATTCATTTGTAACTTTCTTAGCAGAGGAAGCATATACGGGAATCTTATTACCTTCATCATCTTCTGCATATACGGGAACGGGAACATTCTTAGCATCTGTCTTGTAGAGATATGTGCCGTCGTTAGCAGCCGGAACATCCTTATATTCAACATCGTCTGTTTCATCATCGGGTGTGCCCATATCGTCTGTGTAGGTTACCTTATCGGTTTCAGCATTATATTCAATCTGAACCTTGAATGCTTCGTAAGCTTCTTCCCATGTATCGTACTCACTGAAGTAGTCAGCAAGAGCTGTGGAAGAATCCTTGAAGTATTTGAGTGTAAGGTTAACACCACCGTCAGCGCCGCCTGTAAGCTCGTAAACCATTGAAAGGATATCGTCGAGCTTGTTGCCGCCGAGGAGATTTACAAGAAGAGTGAAGAGTGTTGTTGCAAGGCCGTTCTTAGCGCCTGTTCCGTCTGCAGCGGCAGGAGTGTCGATGAAGAGGGAAGCGATAAGATTTTCAACCATTGCTTCAAGAGTGTCACCTTCAAGGTTGAGCTCAAGATTTACACCGAAGGTGGGAAGAAGCTCACCAAGGAGAGGAAGAACTGCTGCAACAAGGTCGTCGAGCTGCTTGGGAAGGTTCTCAAGCTCTGCTTCGTTGATGCCTGCTGCATCCCAATCAACAACGGGAAGCTCATCGTCAAGGTCTTCGGGTGCCTGAACTCTTTCAGGTGCATATTCAACGTCATACCATGAGAGAAGGTCGATAAGAAGTCTTTCAACTGCTTCGCCGTCCATGAATACGCCGTAGAGAAGTACTGTGAGGAGATATTCGTCATCTTCTTCGCTGATGTTCTTGAGTGTTTCATCGTCGAACTTATAGTCGCCGAGGAGACCTGCAATAAGGTCACGGACACCGGGCTGGAAGAGGAGAGTATCGAGGAATGCAAGAAGAACTGTTTCACGGTCTACATAGTAGTCTGTGATCTTCTGTTCTGTTGTAACGAAGCTGTCATTGATGTCTTCGCCTTCACCATCTGCCCAATCGATGGTCTTGATCATGACATAATCCTTGCCAGCGTCTTCGCCGTCTTCAACTTTGAAGCCTTCATCGTTGTACCATGCGCATGATGCGAGTACATCGAAGAGACGGTCTGTGATGATATCGGAGAGAACGAGCTTCTTGCCGTCGCCCATGTCGATAACAACACCGCCAAGGATATCCCAGATAATATCCATGAATGTGAGCTGTGAAACGTCAACACCGCTGTCGCCGCCGCTGAGAATATCTTCAACGTCGGATTCTTCGCCTTCTTCAGCTGCAAGTGCAAGACCTGCATCTGCATTTGCCTGTTCTGCTGCATCGAGCTGTTCTGAAGCATATTCAGCTGCTGTCTGTTCAGCAGGAGTTGCTTCCTCGCTCTTTGCAAGACCCTGAAGAACGCCCTTGAGAAGACCAACAATGTCAAGGTCATAAACGTCCTTAATCATGTTTGTAAGAGCAGTTACGGGAGCAAGAAGGTTTGCAACAATTGTGTCAAGACCGTCACTGATGAGGAATCTTGAGAGATAGGGAAGGATTGTTGCAAGAGTTGAAACAGGTCTGTCGCAAAGTGAATCAACAAGTGCGAAGAGTGCATCAACGATTGTCTGAAGCATTACCTGGCTGTTAGCAGTTACGGGAGTACCGTCTGAAAGCTGACCGCCATAGATAGCTGCTTCGTAATCATCCTGGTTGTCATAATAGCAACCGTTTGCAATGTAAAGTGTACCGTCTGCCTTTTCAAGCACGGGAACACCGAGAGCCTGGATGATGGGAAGGATAACGCCGCCATAACCGTCAAAGCCACGGATGTTGATTTCACCGTAGATTGAAAGGTCCTGACCTGTAAGGAATACTTCAAGAACCGGTGCGAGAGGTTCAAGGATATCCCAGAGGATAGTTACGAAGTTATCACGTGAAGCCTTTGTTGCAGCTGCCTTCTGAGCATCTGTTGCGTCAGCAGCGGGTTCAACAACGATATTCCATTCTTCGTTGAACTTAACTGCAGTCTTCTGGCTTGTGGTGTCGTCTTCCATATCTGCTGTGAGAGTATAGGAAACGGCTTCTTCACCTTCTGCAACCTCAGGTGTATATGTGGTTTCATTTTCCTTTTCAAGGTTCACATAGATCTTGTCTGTTGAGGTCTCTGATTCGAAGTAGTAGTAAACATACTTCAACTTACCGTCATCACCGGTAACAGTCTTCTGCTTCTGGTTCCATACTGCAGTAAGAGCTACTGCGTCTTCACCTGCATCGTCTGTGTCACCGTCGCCATTGAGGTCAATAGCTGCGGTCGGGAGACCCTGTGCCACGTCGAAGTAGGAAGCTGTGATAGCCTTTCCGTCGGCGTCAACTGCCGGGTTACCGTCTTCGTCGATGGTCTGATATGAATATTCATAGTGCTTATTAGCTTCAGCAACCTCTGTCCATGATTCAGCATCGCCGATGAGCTTTTCAAGAGTCTCGTTGTTCTTGAAGGCTGCGGGTGAAATGTCGATACCCATTGCGCTGTCAAGAAGCTCGGTTACGATACCGAGAATGTCGCCGACACCTTCACCTGAGAGAAGACCGACAAGCATACCGAGAAGGTCGTTGATCATGTCATCTGTGAAGAGAAGGTCTTCAAGAAGGCCGTTAACTGCATCCTTAAGGTTGATGTCATCTTCTTCAGTGAAGATACCGTAGAAGAGACCGCCTTCCTTAACGAGGTCAGCCTTGAAGAGGTTAAGAACTGTGCCTACAAGCTTGTCAAGGTTATCGATAGCATAAGCTGTCTTTACACGTGAGATTTCTGAGCCTGCATATGTGCCTGCCTGAATCTCGGGAAGGATATCCTGATATGTTGTGCTGCCGTCTTCGTCATAGAAGTCGTAGTGATACTCTTCGATTGCCTTGAGCTTGACAACCTTTGCGCCTGCAACGTCATAGGTTGTGAAGAGAGCAACGATGAGGTCAACGATTGCATCAGGACTCTGGAATACATTTGTGAGGAGCTCGTCAAGCATTTCAGCATCCTTACCGGTGTTGTCATCGGTAATGTCATAGCCGAGAAGTGAGCCGAGAACTTCCTTAAGTGTTGTGTTTTCAAAGATGAAATCAAGGATGAACATCAGAACGTCAGCCTTGGAAATGGTGATCTGACCGTTAAGAGCATCGATCTTAACCATGTTCTGAACATTTGCAGTTTCGCCTTCGTCGTCTGTGTCACCGTCACCGTTCTTGTCATAAGGAACTGTGAGGTCGGGAACCTCATATGTTGCAGTGCCGTCCATTGTGGTGTATGTTTCACCGAAGGGTTCAGCGAGAGCAACAAGTGACTTGAGCCAATTGGTAACTGCAACTGTACGAAGCTGTCTTGCTTCTTCAAGCTTGTCATCATTGTTCGGGTTAGCATTGATGATTTCCCATGCTGCAGCTTCAGCTTCGGGGTCAATGAAGTAGGTTACTGTGCGGATGTATTCTTCTTCTGAGCCAACAAGGTCCTTAAGGTCGAACTTGATGTTAGCAACGAAGGAAAGAACTGCTTCTGTGAAGGAAACATCAACTTCCTTTTCAATAACTTCAACAACATTGCCGTCTTCATCTCTGATAACTTCCATGTGAGCTGTGAAGGTCTCCTGGAAGGTTGACCATGAGTTTGTGCCGAGCATGTCGATAAGGCCTGCACCGAGAGCGTTAACATCAATCTTAATGACGGGAGCAAGTCTGTCGGTGAGAACTGTGAGGAATGTAAGAAGGTTGGAAAGAACCTCTGTGAGACCGTCGCCAACGATGAAGTAAGCGAGGTTGGGAAGTGCATTGAGAAGAGTTGCTACGGGATATGTTGCAAGAATTTCAACGAAGTAGAAAATGTAGTTAACAACTACGTTGAGGAATGTCTGCATATCATAGCCGTATTCAGGAGCAAATTCAATTGATCCATCTTGTTCTGCAGCCCAGCTCCACGGAGTTACGGTATCAGTACCTGTAGCTACCCATGTACCGATGGATCTTCTCATACCTGCGTTACCCTTAACAAGGTTTGCGGGGATGTCGGAAACGTCAGCACCGTAGAGAGCATCTCTTTCAGCATTAAGAGCGGCAAGATAGGTTTCACCGTCTTCATTTGTCTG
Source organism: Clostridia bacterium (assembly GCA_017472225.1). GTDB lineage: Bacteria > Bacillota > Clostridia > Oscillospirales > Acutalibacteraceae > UBA6857. The sequence continues at coordinate 24,729 of JAFUQS010000066.1, forward strand.
AGTGTTGAGGTAGTTGAGGATACCGTCAAGACCAAAGCCTCTGAGAAGCGGAAGCATTGTGTCTTCGTAGCCGTCCTGACCTTCGATATTAAGTGTGTCAAAGAGCTTAACTGCCTTATTTGAGGAAGCACCGAAGAAGAGTGCTTCAAGAATATCTTCGAGGCAACCGAGGATATCCCAGAGACAATCGATGAAGTACTGAACCTTATCATAGAAGTCAGCGGGAGTTGCGCCTGTGGGATCGGAGGGATCGGTGAGAATATCGAAGCCCCATGTCCACTTCTTCTGTGAGGTTTCATCGTAGACTGCCTTAAGGTCATACTTCACATAAATTGCATTGCCGTCGTCGTCTGTTTCGCCGGTTTCTTCAGCGAAGGACTTGAGGTTTGCAAGAGTGCTGTAATACTTAAATTCTTCAGCCTTACCTTCAGCATTTGTCTTCTTATATGTGTATTCATACTTGCCGTCAACCATTTTCTGGTCATATACGGAAGCGATAAGTGACATCTTCGGGCTGTCAAGATCGTCTTCGGTCACAACTGTACCGTCTTCGTTCTTGATTTCCTTACCGTTTTCGTCAACAGCATTCTTCTGGTTCCAAGCAAGAACTACAGCGCCGTTTTCGTCGAGAACAACATTGCCGTTTTCGTCATACTTGTATTCCTGATAGCCGTGCTTATCGGTAATATCTGCCCATGTTACGTCACGGGTAACTGTCTCGCCGTCTTCTGTTACGGTGATCTTACCGTCATCAGTGATGTTGAGTCCGCCATAGTTCATGTATGTGCGGAGACCTGCGCCTGCGTTCTTATAAACAGTTGCAGCAGTGATGTCGATACCTGCTTCGGCAACGATGGGAAGGAAGTCGCCGATTGCACCGCCGAAGAGATTTGCAAGAAGGTTAACAATGGATGTCATTGTGCCGTCGGTGAATGCAAGGTCACTTACAAGAGCTGTAAGGATTTCATAAAGACCTGTTGCATCGCCGTCAAGCTCAATGCCGAGTGATGAAAGGTCAAGGATACCCTGAGATGAAAGGATGTTGAGAACATCGGGGATAGCCTTCTTAAGAACGATATCGATGCTGTCAAGGGTGTCGTCTACTTCTTCCTTGGTGAAGAGGTATACGGGGTCACCGTTTTCGTCAACCTTAACGGAGCCGTCATCATTCTTTTCGGTTGAAATTGCTGTCCAGTCATAGCCTTCGTGAAGAACGCCATAGTCGGTCATGATGTTTTCAAGGCCTTCTGCATTATTTGTGTAGCCTGCTGAAGCCATTCTCTGATAGAACATATCAATGCCTTCGCCGGGAACATAGTCTGTAAGAAGGTCGATGAGAATACCAACGATAATGTCGACACCTGTGCCGTCGTAGTCACCGTTGCTTGTTACAGCACGGTCCTTAGCACGGGCAGCAACGCCTTCAACGATACCACGAACACGTTCTCTTTCAGCAGCCATTTCAGGTGTAACTTCAACACCTTCTTCTGTGGTTGTGTACCAATCCATGAATACATCAGCGAATGTTGCAATAAGCTGATCGGACATGATTGAACGAACAAGTGTGATAAGTGTCTTAGCGGGTACACCCTGGAACTTTGTGAAGCCTGTGTCTTCAAAGCCATAGATGTGGGTGGGTGCATTTTCAGTGATATTTGATGAATAGTAAGCGAGAGCTTCAAAGTCGATGAATTCGCTTACAACGATTTCCTGCTCATCGCCTGCTGCGGCGTCGGAGTTAACCATGCCGGAAATCATTTCATTAAGCATTGTTTCAATGTCAAGGAACTCGTCAAGAAGAGCTTCGATGTCAAGCTCGAGTGCTCTTGTAAGAATCGGGTCAACGATGTTGAGGAGCTCAAGAACGGGACCGATGAGGTTCTTGATTGCCTGTGAAAGGTTGGAAGTGCGTGCAGGTGCAGCACCGCTTGTTTCAACAGGAATGCCGTTTTCGTCAACAACCTTACCGTCTTCATTAACTTCGTCATACATATTAAGGAAATATGCAAGGTTGGGAAGAAGTGTAAGAAGAACAGTAAGCGGGCTGTCAAGAAGACCGTCGATATCGTCGGTTGTGCCGGCAGTGTTATCTGCGCCCTCGTCACCAACAAGGAATGCTCTGACTGCGGTGAGAACCGGAGTGAGAGGAGAGTTGATGTATGACCAGGTTCTTGCGCCTGATGCCTTTGTGGGAGTTGCTGTGCCGAATACATATGTCATGTAATCGCTTTCGCTCATTGAAGCGGTCATGCCGGTGTCGCCGATTTCGATATCGCCGAAGCCGAAGCCTTCAATAAGCATTGTTGATGCACGGATATAACCTGTGTTACCTTCAAGAGTAAGCTCGTCAAGCATTGTGATATCTTCGCCGCAGAAGAGGAAGGAGAAGATTGTGTTGAGAGGAGCAAGAAGGTCTGTGAGGAAGTCGAAGAGTGCATCTACCTTATCGGGAGCGGATGCTGTGTCGGAAATATTGAGCCAATTATACTTGCCTGCTTCGGGAGCAGTCATATCAGCCCATGTTGTATCCTGAAGTCTTGTCTTATCGGAAGCTACATAGCAATCGTTAATCCAAGCCTTGATAGCTGCATTGCTGAAGCCTGTGTTGGAGGCTGCATACTTGTAGAAGCCGTAAGGAGTAACATCAATACCGAAATCTGCAAGTGCAACAAGAATGTCAGCGAGTGTGCCTTCGCCGAGAAGACCGCCAAGAAGACCCTGATCATAAACAGGAATCGGGTTACCGGCTTCGTCAAGCTTATTTGTTACGCCGTCTTCTTCCTTTTCGTAAACGGGGTCGCCGTTTTCGTCAGTCTTCTGTTCGCCTGTGCCAACAAGAAGAGTGAGGAGCATTTCAACAACATCGTTTGATGCAAGAAGATCAGCAACTACGTCAGCAAGTGTGTCGCCTGCTTCAACATTCTCAAGCTTTGAAAGAATGGGCTTGAGCATTTCGCCAAGGTCGCCTGTGAGCATTGTGTCGAGCATGGGAAGAAGCATATCAACGAGCATGGGAAGAAGATCAACGATAAGGTCGTCGATGTTCTTGATTGCAAGGTCAGCCTTGTCAAGCATCTTCTGCTCTGTTGCAGCGTCGTCGCCTTCAACAACATTTGCATCTTTAACGTCCATGTCAGCAAGTGAATCTTCAAGATACTGACCGAGTGTGAATACATCACCGAAGGGATATACAGTTGTTGCACCTTCCTTGAAGAACAAGCCTTCTGCATAGGTATCTCTATACTCAAATGCGTCAACCTCATAGGTGTTGAGAAGTGAGATAAGGATAGCCATGATTGTGTCAGCCTGGCCGTCAAGAACAGGGATAATTGTGTCGATAATTGTAACGCTGGAGCCGCCTTCTTCTGAAGAACCGCCGCCCATGATGCTGTTAAGAAGAGGCTTAATCTTCATAAGAACACCGTCATTGAGGAGCCAACGGAACAATGACATAAGAACGTCACCTGAGTCAGCGTTAATGTGATAGTTGGGAAGGTAGTTATCAACGCAGCCGTTATAGGTTGTGTATGTAACTGTACCCATAGCCATAATACGGTTTACGGGAATATCAAATGAGAAGTAGCCGGTGCCTGCCTTGTTCCATGTGAACATTTCGAAGAGACCTTCCTTAGCAACACCGAAGAGGGTCTGAGTGAGCATACCGAGAGCTGTGTAGTAGTAACCGTCAGCGTCCTTATATGCTTCCTTGCACTTTGTATAGTTTGCATTAAGATACTCAGTTGTATATTCAGTTCCTGCTTCGTCTTTAAAGACGCCGTCGCCGTCTGAGTCATCAATATAGATTATATTCTTTGTCGTATTATGCTCATAACCGACGTAACCCTTGGTGTTGACCTTGTCAACCGTCAGGTAGTCACCTATATTATCTGCGCCGGGTCCGACCAGTGTCTTTGTTGCTGAAAGCATACCCTTAAGAAGACCTGAAATACCGTTTTCAACATCGATACCCATGTTTGTGAGAAGGGGAAGAACGAGGTCTGAAAGGTTAAGGGGATAAATGGAGATACCTGAACCGAGTGAAATGAAGGAAACCTTGTCAAGATAAATACCAACAACGATGTTCTTGAGCTTCGGCATAAGCTGGTTATACTCGAGCATGCAAAGAAGGTTGGGAAGAAGACCGAGGATTTCCTGAACAGGATTGATGAACAAGCTGTTTTCAAGGTAGTATACGATGGGCTCAAGGAGACACTGCCAAAGGAGTGCGCCACCGAAACGAAGACCACAAGTGTTGTCATACTTTTCAGCGTAGGAGCCGCAAGCGTATTCAATGTCAGCTGCACTGTGGTACTGACCTGAATAGTTGTTTGCATAGGTGTAACCGCTTGTGTAGCCTGATACCCACTGTGTACCGTTTACAAGAGTAACCTCCTGATCAATGCCGAGAAGTCTGTAAAGAGGAATGAACAGACGGTCGTAAAGTGAGTCACCCTGGTTTCTTGCTGAAGCTGTAACGTCAGCGAAGGAAATCTTAAGGTTGGTTGTGTTACCTGTAAGAAGTGTTGCAAGGGGAAGTGAAAGACCGCAAAGTGCTGTTGCGAATGAGTGATAGAAGCCGTCGAAGTCTGTGATATGCCATGCAGCTTCACTATCAAGGTTATCCCATGCAGACTGAGGAATACCGCCGACAAGAGCCTTTGATGAGTACTTACCGGTTTCTACTTCCTTCCAATAGGATCTTGCTGATGTACCGTCACCGTAGTAGTCGGTATCGATGGGAGCCTGTGCAAGAACTCTGAGGATGTCATTATAGTCATACTTAGAAATCTTTGTGTAGCTGCTTGAGCTGTTAGAACCGTCGAGAGCACCTGAATATGCAGAACCGTCGAAGTATCTGTACCAGTCAGGAGCGTCGTCGCCACCGATGGGGTCACTTGTGGCATCGATCATACTGCCGTTTACACCCTTTGCCGGTGATGTAACACCACTTGTGTTACTTGAATAGAACTGGTGGGGCATGGTGGGGATAGCGAAACGGGTATGTCTGGGAAGGAACAGCCAGAGGTCACCGATGATGGTGATGGACTGGTCAAGGTTGTAAACGGCGGAACCGATTACTTCACTGATGCCCTTGAATGCCATTGTCTGGATTGAACCGCCCCAAAGGAGATTAAGAATTGTTGAGATGAGGAATTCTCTCAGATTCTTGATATCATCGCCTGCATTGAAGGTTTCACCTGCAGTTGTGGTGTAGGTGTATTTCCACTGACCGAGGAAGCCCTGCTTCTCACCGGTTTCAGCGTTTGTGGTTTTGATAAGAGCGTTAAGAAGTGAACCAAGGTCATCAGAAATGAGGATCTTGTCAAGGTCAGCCACAGCGCCGTCAAGAAGCTGCTGAATCTTAGCTTCGTCAGTTGTGCCGAGACCGAGACCTACTTCGTTAACAAGTTCACAGATTGTGCTGTAGTCAAGAAGACCAACACCTGATGTCCACATATAGCTGTAGAAGTCATCTGCATAACCATTGTAATTGTCATATTTGTCAAAGAGGAAGTGAAGGATAGTTCTGTCAGCAGTGAGACCGCCTGTAGCGTTGCACTGAGCTCTCATAAGAGCGAGCTGATCTTTGAATACCTGAGCCTCATTTGAATAGGTAACAACCTCGTTATAAAGAGCTTCAACATCATCAATGGTGTGAGCTGTAACGCCTTCTGTTTCAAAAGCTGCGGGGTCATAAGCCGGCTTTGCTCTGAGGAATGAGAAAAGGACAGCCTGAGTTGCTTCGATGGCATCTGTTGCTGCAAGAATAGCCTCGAAGTTGTAATATGTTACCTTACCCACAGTTGCACTTGATGTGTCACCTTCAAGGTAATATGTCTTAACTCTTTCAACCTGCTCGTAAATACGGTTAGCAGCTCTTCTCTTAAGGTCATTGAGGAATTCATCATAGGGAGTCATTCCTTCTGTACCGAAGATTTCGGTGAAGATTTCTGCTGTTGCAGCGTTTGTTGAAAGTGTTTTACATTCTGTGTAGCCGAGTGCTACGAATTCATCATAGTAGGTTGTGATAACGTCATAGGACATACCACCGGTAAGACGAGCTGCATCCATGTATGCATCCATGTCTGCCTTCATCTTGATGTACTTAGCACCGTTAAGGTTAAGGTTAGCCTTAGCGTAGTTACCGTAGAAGTAATTCCAATTATCCTCGTTAACACCTGCTGTGTTAAGAAGGTCATATCTTACATTACCTGCTGCATCAAGAACAAAGGGGAATACCTTGATTTCAAAATCAGCAACAAGAAGTGATGCTCTTTCATAGAAATCAAGTGTTTCATTATAGTCAACATGAGGACAGTGAGCGATATCGGGAACTTCACCCTCGTCAACAAGACCGTTGGCATTTTCGTCAACCCAACCGTAGGTGCAAGCGCCGCCGTTATAACCGTCTTCGGAGGTGAGGCCGTTGCCTTCACCGTCACAGGTCAGACCGCAACCGTCACACTTTTCCCAGATGTGACCCATTGCAGCTGAAGCTGTAGCGTCGGTAACTGCGAAAACGCTGAGCTCTTTATATTCTTCAGCCCATTCACCTGCATATGCCTGAGCGATTTTGATTTCAAGAGCTTCAACCTTTTCAAGAACGGAAGCATAGTAATCTCTGCCGCCTTCAAAAGCGTCAATGATATCGTCAGTGATGTTTACGGTTTCTTCACCGTTGAAAGCGTCGGTGTTATCAAGGTCATTGAGAACATCGAGAACGCCTCTGTTGTAAACTTCATTGCCGTCTGCATCAAGCTCTGTGTAGCCCTTATATGTATTGTAAAGGTCGTCGCCTGCTGTCTGTGTGTCAGCAAGTGTAAAAAGGGCATCAAGCTCAGACTTATACTGTGTAGCATAAGCCTTAGCAACATATTGAACGATGTTTGTCTTGTACCACTGCTTAACCTCGGACCATTCTCTGTTGCCTTCAATGTGGGGAGCAACATAAGCATTCCAGATGTCCTCGGGGTTACCAACACCTGTGATAGCGATACTGTCTTCAAAAAGAACGATGTCTTCTGAAATAGCCATAACAGTTTCGTTGAGTGTTTCAGTGTCAAGAGCTTCATAGTCAGTGTTGAACCAACCTGTTACTGTTGTTCCGTCATCTTCAGTGTAACCGTTAGCCTTCTTGATGAAGGTTTCAATCTGGGTTTTAACAACTGACATAGCTGCTGCGATTTCTTCAGAGTCTGTCTGCTTGTTGGTGAAGGTGATATCATCGGCAGTAATACCGAAGTTACCGTCATCCAATGTGGACATACTGAAAGTAACTGTACCGTTGTACAGCTGAAGATCGTCAGCATCAACGGGAATCTGAGTATAATCGGGAGCCCATTCAAGAATGTCAAAGCCGGCACCAACATATAAAGTGATTACATGGGGTGTGCCGCCATAGTTACCTGAATCGGTTGTTTCGCCGAATGCGAAATACTTGAGCACCTCTTCATACTGAGAAAGCTCCGGAAGAGCTGTGGTGCGGTTTTCCATTCCTGCCTCAATCTCATCCATAATGGCAGTGTAAATGCCATAATAGGTATGAGCATCTGCAGCAGCCTCTTTTGCTGCCGCTGAGTAAGCCGCAGAAACCCAATGCCAGGCACTTTCCGCTGTATCGGTTTCAACCTGCCATTGTGCACCTGTTACCTGCTGCGGAACTCGCTTTTTAGCTTCGTCAAGCTCTGCCTGCAAAGCCGCTTTTTCAGCTTCGTCAGTTTCCGCTGCAACCTTAGCCTCAAGATCAGAGACATTCTTAATGAGGTCTGCCAATGTTCCATGGTAGAGCTCAACTCTGTTCATGAGGTTGTCAATTGCTGTGCTTGCGCCGAGAACGCCAAAGCAAACTGACACGCTGGATACTATCATAATGATAGCGAGTACGCAACTTAGTACTTTTTTTCCAACTTTCATAAATTTTCCTCCTTAAATGAAAGATGTTTATATTACAAATAGGATTCCCTATAATAATACCGAGCCTAAAAACCCAAAAAAGGGTGCAATATGCCCATAGAGACACCTATAACTATAGGTAGTATACCATTTGAAAGCAAGTTTTTCAATACAAATATTTAAAAATTTTTTAATTCTACATTTTGCATATAACATAAGTTTTTAATTTGGTAAGTTTTACTTATATTACAAATCAACAATTTTGAAGTGATTTTTTGCTCAAAATGACCAAAAAACTGTATCTTGTGATTTCAACATTTTCCACTACAAGATGTGGAAAAAACGCACAAAAAAAACTGCCCAAGGTGTCCGAAGACACCCTGGGCTTTGAAAAACTGTTCAGTTTTGCTGATCTGTGGCTCAGATTCTTGAATCCGGGTCAGCACAGCATGAGGGTTCGCCTGTGAAGAGCTTGATAATCTTCTGGAAGAATCTGAAGAATGCGCCCCAGAAGTTGTCACGGTGACATGAGCATGAGCAGCTTGTGTCAACCACAGGCTTCTGAATGATAACTTCACCGCCGTTGCCGGTTGTGTTGCCCTTTTCGTCAACTGTGATGTCATATGTTGCATCACCCATGCCGTCAACACTGATGTAAGCTCTGTATTCGCCGGGCTGTACATAGAATACTACGATGCCGTCTGCCTTTGTTCTGTCATTGAGGCCGGTATCAACATAGTTGCCCTCTGTATCCTTAACATAAAGTCTTACAAGTGCATTGTTAACGGGGTTGCCGTCTGAATCCTTGACTGTTACGGTGATTTCTGTGAGCTGACCGGAAATTTCTTCTTCCTTGGTCTCGCCGCAACCGTTTGTACAGATGTAGATTCTCTTACCGTTGGTCTGAGTTGTGTAATCGGGAGCGATTACCTGTGAAACAACCCATGCATGACCCTTTGCGGGAACATTGCCGTCGATGTAGTAGTAACCACAGTCACATGAATGCTTAACACCGCCTGCCTCTGTGCAGGTTGCGCCTGTCATAGAATCTGAATAGGTGTGAGTTGCCTGAACATATACGGGACGGACATATGTGTCGCCTGTAATTTCATCTGTTGCTGTATCCCATTCGGAGAATTCATAGTGACCCTTTGAATCTGATGCAGGTTCAAAGTCAGCCTTTTCAAGGTTATATTTGCTCTTTGCAAGAGCTACGAATTCATCATATGAGAATTCAACTGCTTCACCGTACTTAACGCCTGTGAATGCCTTGATAACAACATTTTCTGTTGTTGCAAACTGTACCTTGTAAACACGGTCAATCTCGTTGAACACTGCAACATAAGTTACATTTGCGGTTGCATTGGGAAGTCCGTCTGATGCATAAACTGTTGCGTCTGCATTGTTTTCGTCGCCTGCAACTACCCAACCCTTGAAGGTGTATGAATACTGGTCGGTGGAATCCCTTTCAGGTGTTTTGCCGGTGTAATTCACTTCAGCATTAACCTTAACGGTTTCTGTGCCGAGGCGGTTGCCGTTCCAGTTTTCAAACTTGATTGTGAAGGAAGCGTCAACTGAGCTGAGCTCGGCTTTACAACGCTTACATGTAGTAACATTCTTACCTGTTTCCTCGTTATAGGTTGTTTCAGGATCATGAGTGAGCTTAGGTGCTGTTTCCTTCTCTTCTGTGTAATCACAAGCTGTACAACCGTACTTTGTGATTTCAGCCTGAGTACAGGAAGCTTCCTGAATTACAGTGCCGTTGTCATAATCAACAGTGTGAGGAATTGTTGTATACTGAGCATAAACTGTTGTTTTTGCTGTGATGTTTGTGAGAGCCTTGTCCCATCCGCTGAAGGTATAGTGATTTTCACCATCATATGCCTTTGTGGGTGTTTCGCCTGTATAAACGGCTGTTCCGCCTGCCTTGACTGTTACCTTTGTGAGACCTTCTGTGCCGTTCATGAAGACAACATCGTATTCCTTCTGAGTTGCTTCAAACTTAGCACGGTATGTGTAGTCGCCTTCAACTGTAACTGTGTCATATACAACACCAGCCTTTTCCCAGCCCTTGAACTCGAAGGAGTAGGTTGAGGTTTCATCGAAGGAAGGTGTTTCAGCGGGAGTTCTCTTTGTGCCGATAGCACCCATGAGTGTCTTAACTTCTTCATAACCGCCGAAGCCTGTTGCTGCATCATAGGTTGTGGGAACTGCGAACTTAACCTTGTAGATGATTTCACTTTCTGTGAACTGAGCGTAGAGAGTAATGTCCTCTGAAACGTTCATGGGAAGTGAATACTTTGTGCCGTTGGTTGCATCGTAGCTTGTCTGAGCTTCATTATACCAGCCTGCGAAGATGTATTCTGAAGTGCCGTCAGCCTTGTCAAGCTTAACCTGTTCAGCAAGGTCTTCTGCAGTGATTGTTGAGCCTTCGGTGAGCTCGAACTTCTTTTCGTAAGTCTTTTCAACAACTGTTTCTTCACCTGATGTGCCGTCAGTAACTGTTTCAAGAACTGTACCGATGAAGGTTACAGTGTACTGCTGAATCTTGTCAACTGCAACGGGACCGTAGGTTGCATCGCAGCCGTCCTTTGCACACTTATACCAGATTTCGCCCGATTCATCTACTGTGGGCTCTACTGTCTCATCTTCATCAACAATCCACTTGTGGTCGTTTGTTCTGGGAATTTCAACGGGATCGCCGATTTCAGCCTTACATACTGAGCAGTATGAAACCTGTGAGCCTGCTGCTGCGCAGGTAGCCTTTGTGATTACCTTGTAAAGAACTGTGTCGCCATCCTTTGCAACGGTGTGACCCTTTGCTTCGTATGTTTCAAGTGTCTCTGTGTGTTTACACAAACGACAGGTCTGTGTCTTCTGACCGCCTTCTGTACAGGTCGGCTTAACTGTTACGGGGTTATAGAAGTTGTGATTGTCATTCTCGGGAAGTTCAGCTTCGATAACTGAACCGCAGCGTTCACAAGGATTTACTGCCTTGCCTTTTGCGCTGCAGGTAGCAGCCGTAGCAACTGTCCATGTTGTGGGATCACTATCCTCTGCATACTTATAATCATGACCGAGTGCGGGATAGAGATATTCTGTTGTTTCTGCACCGTTATCATCGGTCTTGTAAAGTTTCTTTTCATTAACCTCGTCACATCTCTCGCAGGTTACAAGGATATAACCGTTTTCTACACAGGTTGCTTCAACTGTTGTTTCAACAAGCTTGTGACCGAGTGCTTCTGTTGCACCTGATGTGCCGATCTGCTTATTACAGATGTTACAGATTTCTGAGTTGTAGCCGCCTGAAGTACAGGTTGCTTCAACATTGTTTACTCTTGTTTCGTGGTCTGCAAGAACTTCAACGCTTACGGTTGTCTTGTTGCCTGCCTTATCTGCTGCAACGATCTGATAAAGTCCTGCTTCTGTGATTTTGAGAACACCGTCTGTAAGAGTTGCAGCTTCACCGTTAACTGTTACTGTTACGGGGTTAAGCTCTGTTACAGTAACTGTAACTTCCTTACAGAACTTGTTGCCCTTATAGTTGCTGTCGCCTGTGAGTGTAAGCTCCGGTGCAAGTGCATCGTACTTATACTTACCTGTTCTCATATAAGAAATATTGCCAAGCTTATCAACGAGCTTGAAGTATGTGATGTATACTTCACCGTCAACAAGGTTAAGGTTACCTGCCTTGCCTGTTACGTTAGCGTTGTATTCCTTATACATGAGAGGAATATTATCCCAGCCCTTGTAGTAGCCGATAAGGTCGCCTCTGATTGTTGTCCAATCATAAACCTGTCTTACCCAGATGAGTGAATCGGCAACATCAACTGCAACACTTGCCTTTTCAGTGTAGGTGTAGATTGCAGTAACACCGCTGCCCTTACCTGTGGGATTGAAGTCTGCATCATGCTGACAGTAGTAGCAAAGCTCACCGCTGCCGTCGCACTGACAAGTTGTTGAACCACCCTTATCGGAGGTTGTGATGATAAGGTCTGTCTTGGGACCTGCATATACACTGACATCTGCTGCATCGTTTGCTGCTGCATCGTCATAGGTATCCCATCTTGTTGTGCCTACATAGGTAGTACCTGAGGGAATAACATTATCCATAAGAGGATCAATTTCTGCTGTTCTTTCTGTCTTTTCTCTGCTGCAAGCACACCATTCAGCCTTTTCGCCGGCGCCTGTTGAAGCGGGAACCTCTGTTCCGTCATAATCATAGAATGCGCCTTCGGGATATGTGGGAGCAGTAATAACCTCTGAAAGAGTATATTCATGCTCGTCAATAGCATAGTTTGCATAGATTGTGATATCCTCTGTGATAGGTGTATCGAGAGTGAATTCGTCGCCGTCAGCGAGAGTCCACTTTGTGAATTCCTTATGAGTTGTGTCTGAAGCCCAACCGCTTGCAGGCTCAGAGATGTTGAGTGTTGCATTTTCCTCAACAACAACCTCATAGCTTACTTCTGCAGCGTCCTGTGTAGCTTCGGCTGTAACAACTGTTACGGTATACTGCTTGGGAGCAGCCTTATACTTAGCGTACATCTTAACAACGCCGTCGGTCAGAATGTCTGTTGTGAGTGCAAGACCACGGGAGAAGATCTGTTCGTCACCGTTGGCATCAAGATAATACCAGCCTGCAAATACATTAACCTCACCGTCAACCTCACTTTCGGGAATGTCAAGAGTAACTGACGGAGTGTGGAGCTTTTCGCCGTAAACATAATGGCTTGTTGCGAGGGGCTTGCCGTCCTTATCGCCGATAAGATTACCGCTTTCGTCCTTGCCGTTATACCATTCAACATCATAGTAGTTGTAAATGCTCTTATACTGTGCAACGAATTCAAGGTCTGTACCCTGACATGTTGCGGGAACCTTCTTATCCCAACCGAGGAAGGTATAAGTATAAACCTCATCAGCAGGTCTTACTGCTGCGGCTGCCTCTGCTGCTGCCTGAATGTCAGCAAGGGAATCACCGTAGTTGAGAGCGATTTCGCCATCTTCATTTTCGAATGCTTCAAGTGAAATCTTATTGCCGTTCCAATCCTTGAAGGTAACAGTGTATTCAAAGAGACTGTACTCGAACTGAGGATAAAGTGTAACATCGCCTGTGATTGCAGTGGCAGCATCTTCACCTGCGCTGATGGGAACATACTTGTTACCGTTGGTTGCGCTGATGTCAAGCTGTTCTTCGTCGTACCAGCCGAGGAAGGTATATTCACCTTCAAGAGTCTTTTCTCTTGAAGGGATGTATTCTTCTGTTCCTACAACAGCACCGCTTTCATCCTTTGCTTCAACATTCCATGCGGGAAGCTTTGTGCCTGAAACGATTCTGTGTGATTCAGTTGCAGCACCGTCAACATAGGTAACGGTATAATAGGGCTTACCTTCGCCGTAAACTGCATTGAAGGTAACATGGTTTACCGGTGAGAAATCAAGAAGCTCTTCGGCTGTGTATTCAACACCGTCATATTCCCATACGCCAAGTATTTTAACATACTCTTCGCCGTTATCGTAAGCATAAGCTTCATATACGGGGAGGCTGTTTACTGTTTCCTCAGTGATATAGTTGCCGTGCTTTACTTCTGTTGAAATTGTCTGTTCTTTTCCGTCATTGTCATAGTATTTGAATACTACATCGTAAGCGGTGGGAACACCGGCACTGTAGCGTGCAACATATGTCTGAGCTGCGCCTTCACATTTTTCATTATAGAAGTTTTCAAGCTCTGTGCTGCCTTTGTTCCAGCCGAGAAGTGTATATTCAGCACCGCCTGTTGCATATTCTGCGGGAACGGCTGCGGGAGGTGTAATCTGTTCGCCGTACTTGTATGTAACGGTTTCAGTTACATCTTCACCCTGGTTGTTCTTATACTTGAATGTAACATCATAGCTTCTGAGGTGACGTCTGAATACGGGATAATACTTTGCATCAGCTCTTACAGTGAAGTCTTCAACAAGATAAACTGCGTTGCCGTTTGCATCGAAATTACCGTCTTCTATCATAATAACAGCATTACCATTGGTGCCTTCAACAGCAGAGGGTGTTGTTGTCCAGCCCTCAAAGGTGTATGTGTAAGCTGTATCTGTACCGTATTCGCCTACATCTGCAGCACCGTAAACTGTGGGAGTTGCTCTGTAAGCATAGGTAGCATTATAGTTACCGTATATTTTATAGAAATATACTTTGTACTCATAATCAGCCTTTACGTCTTCATACTTGGGAGTAAGGATAAGGTCATGCTTGAAGGTGTAGCCTGCTGAGTCAACGATATCACCGTTGATATCAACCCATCTGCCGTCCCAGTTTGAATATGTAAGTGCACCGTTTGAATAGCTTTCAGTAGGTGTAGGCCATGTGATTGCAGAGTTTACCTGACCGTATTTAAGGTCAAATGAATCGAGGAAGGAACCGTCTACGTCATAGAACTTAACTGAAACGTCTTCAGAAAGCCACCATGCATAGTAGGTCTTGTTACCCTCTGTTGCGGGAGCCTTTGAGCCTGCGACATACTGTTCACCTGCATCAAAAGCAAGCTTCTTTGCTTCGTCGTCAAGCATAGCATATGCTTCACTTGAAACAGGTCTTGCAAAGGAAGCCTCCTGAGCCCAAGGAGAATCGTCCTTACCCTGAGTGGGAACGGACTCCTGAGGTACTGTCCAGAATCCGAGGAACAAATGTCCGTCTCTGGTAGCCTCACCTGTGGGATAAACACTAAGTGCCTGTCCGTAGGCATATTCCTTTGAATATGTACCGTAGGTTTCCTTCGTTCCGTCGCTTAACATAATTGAGGAAGTAGGATTGGAGCCTACAATATAGTCACTGTTGAACACCCATTTATATGTGGGATAAACTACCTTAATTATTTTGAAAGCAGTTACATTGGCATTGTTTTCTTTATAGTTTGCAACAAGATAGAAATTTCTTTCTGTTTCGGGAATAGCTGTTGCCGGATCATCCTTTACAGGGAAAGCAACCTGCATTTGCTGATTTACTTTAACAATAGCACCGTCGCCGGAGTTTTCAAGCCAGAAACCACCATCTTCACCACCGATATCAACAGGTGCTTCGGAGCTCTGTGAAAGATAGTATGAGGGTGCAGCATACCAGGATGTTCCGTACTGGTCAACAACAGTACCGGTAAGTGTACCTGTATTATTTACTGCAGTTGAGCCGATCTCGGGGATCTCAAGCTCAGCAATACCGTCAAGACCTGTAATGTTGCTGGGTACCGGATAATCATCGGCAGCAATTGTTGCATAGAGATTGTATTCACCGGCTGAAAAGGTGTCACCCTCAATCTTATACGAACCGGTAAGGTCATGGGAAACAACAACACCGTTAACAGTGATGGTCACAGTATCAAAGGTACAGTTTCTGCCAACCGCAACCGAAGCCCAGATATGAATCTTTGTCGGGAAGCCGGAAACAGTTTCCTCATAAACCTTCTTGTTGCCGCCGACACTGTTGAACAGGTTCTCGGCAGCAAACTGAGCCCCTGTCGTTGATTCAGTATCACCTGTACCGTTATTGCTCTTATGCGTAACATCAACACTGAAGTTGCTGCCGCCGTTTTTCCATGTGTCCGTGACATTAACGGTAACGGTAACTTTATAGCTACCCGCAGAAGCAGCTTCTGCCTTTGTGGGGGCAACCCATACCCAACATGACAGTACCATAAGCACTGCGAGCATGAGTGATAAACCTTTTTTAATTTGTTTTTTCATTAAGATTTCCTCCTTAATAAAAATTAACCGTTGTTTATTTCATGAAACGGCTTCCGCCGTCAAAACGAAATTCACTGTGAACCTCTTTTTCCTTTCAAAAATCAGCTTGCCCGGCCCCTGACCTGACCGTTTTACGGCGCACTGAATCCCCAAAAGGGCATAAAGAGTCACTTTTAGTTAGTATCAGTATATCATTTAAAAATCAATAAAGTCAATAACGAATTGGAAATTCCTTTATAATTTATTAAAAATTGGCTCTTTTGACGAAAAAATGAATGGGTGTTTGTGGAAAATGCAGAATTGCCCGACAGACTACTCCGCTCTGAAGCAGGCAGAGGTCAGTGGGCAGTAGTCAGTAGTCAGTAGTCAGTAGACAGGGAAAGGATAAAACAATAAGGAGTCTGTAAAAAATATACAATCATTAAAAAATCAGAAAAACAACGTAAAAAGGAATTCTCTTTCAGAAAGCAGCCCGTAGCGGGAGCGACTGTCGGACTACAGGTAATGGAAAGGCAGACAAATAAATTAGACAATAGCAGACCTTACGGAACAAATGAAACCAAGCGGCTCATTTTATTAAGCGTTGTTTTAATCAGATCTGTTCGGCAACCGAGCCGTGGTATGGCACAACGGAGCAATCTGAAAATACCGATAAGAAAAATTCTAGTTTTCTTATCCATGGTGAGCAGAAAAGACTACCGAGTAAAGGATAGAATAAGCCTGACTCGGTATTTTTAGTTCTTGCGGAAGTTAATCAGCCAGCGTGCTTTTGCTTACTTTTGTCACGCTTGACAAAAGTAAGAGCCCAAGCGGCTCGAGCGTACGGAGTTAAAGGAATAAATAAAACCTTGCCATTCAGCTCCACGGTACATAAAAGCGAGGATAAATATACTTTAAGTGATAAGTAGTCAGGAAAAGATAAAAATGAATAACCATAAAAGCCATTGTATCAAGCATTTTCAGCTTTTTACAATGGCTTTTACATATTTAACTATTTTATTTTCAGGAATTTACAGGGGATTTATATTTTTCATCCCTTTTTTCATTAGCCTTCACCTTAAATAAGCAGTACGCTCTGAACTTAAGAGCGATACTTTTCTGCTTGCAGATTGAACATATAAGCGTAGGTTCCGTTCATTTTCATCAGCTCATCATGGCTTCCGCTTTCAATTATGCGACCCTTTTCCATAACAAAAATACGGTCTGCATTGATTGTTGTTGAAAGTCGGTGTGAAATAAAAATAACGGTTTTGTGGGCGGCAGCCTCCATCATGGCACAGTTGAGGTTATACTCTGCAACAGGGTCAAGGTTTGCTGAAGGCTCATCAAGAATAACATAAGGACAGTTTTTATAAAATGCTCTTGCAATAACAATCTTCTGGCTTTCGCCGCCTGAAAGCATGATGCCTTCATCGTCAAATTCTCTCAGAAGCTCCGTTCTTGTGCCGTTCGGGAGAGCTTTTGTGAAGCCGCTGTGCTTCAAAGCTTCCATGACCTTTTCTTCGTCTGCATTTTTGTCAAGGGCAACATTTTCCCCAACATTGCATGAGAAAAGCTGAAAATCCTGAAAAACAGCAGAAAATCTGTCTCTGTGGGAGTCTATGGTGCAGCTTTTTATGTTCTCACCGTCAATTTTAATTGCACCTTCTGTCGGGTCATAAAGGCGTAAAAGCAGATTGGTAAGAGTGGTCTTACCGGCACCGTTATAGCCGACAAGGGCTATTTTTTCATAAGGTTTGATTGTGAGATTGATGTCACTTAAGGTTGGCTCTTTATTTCCGGGATAAGTGAAACTGAGGTTTTCTATTCTGATTTCCTTCGGCTCACTCTTTTCGGCTATCCTTTCACCGTCCTTGATTTTGAAATCCGCCTTTAGGAATTCACGGTATTTTTCAATCATTTTTCCTCTTTCGGAGAATACTGCAACAGCCCATACCGTAAGGAAATTGATTGAAATCGCAATTGAATGAGCACCGTTGAAGGCGGCAACAAAATCACCGGGAGTTATACTTTCCTTCACAAGCACACAGTAGCCGAGGTACAAAGGCAACACAAACATGAAGCCTATAATCTGAATTCCCGATTCCTGAATCATATAAAGTGAGGAAATCTTTTTCCAATACTTCTTCTGATTTCTGATAACATCATCTGCCGCATCGTTATATCTGTCTATCAGAAGGGGAGAGATGTTGTTCATTCTCACTTCCTTGCAGTAATCCTGCAAATAGAATATACGCTGAAAATAGTCGCTTCTTCTGTGATATTTTGTGTTATCAATTCGTCTGCCCATTTGCAAATCACCGATTTTGCGGCTCAAAGGCAGAAATGCACAAATGAAAAACAGAATAATAACAAGGCACCAAGGGTCAATTGAAAGAAGAACACCTGCGATGGTGACAAGTGAAAACACATTGCCCACATAATTTCTCACAAGTCCGAGAAGGTTTTGTATGTTATCGGATGATGATTCAATTGTGAGAATGAAATTATTATAGAATTCAGGGTTGTCATAGCTTTCCTGGTCAAGCTTTTTCGCTTTTTCATAAAGGGTCTTGTTGAGTCCGTAATGAACCTTCTCTTTTTCTGTATTCCAGAAAAATTCTCTGTAAAGCCATGAAAGAAGTGTGCTGAAAATGAGAATTACGGCAATCAGAAGCACGGCATAAAAAATCCGGTGCAAATTTTCGCCCTCGGTCACAACATCAATTATATATTTGACACCGATGACCGAGATAAGTCTGTTAGGAAGAATAAGAAGAATACCCCAGATGAATTCACCGATAACAAGAAGCGGAGAAATCTTGAAAAGAAGCTTCACGAAAAATAAGATATTCGAGAGCATGGAATGAGCGTTTTTAGTCTTTTCCATTTTCGCCATCCTCCTTGTCTCTGTTATAGCTTGATGCTTGCAATGTGAACATACGGCAGTATTCCCCGCCGTTTTCCATCAGCTCCTTGTGGCTGCCGGCTTCAAGCACCGTACCGTCACCGATAACGATGA
Source organism: Clostridia bacterium (assembly GCA_017472225.1). Classification (GTDB taxonomy): domain Bacteria; phylum Bacillota; class Clostridia; order Oscillospirales; family Acutalibacteraceae; genus UBA6857. Next base: position 43,351 of record JAFUQS010000066.1, read on the forward strand.
TTTTGTCGGACAGCACTGCACTTGAAAGACGGTGGGAGATATAAAGCACTGTCTTGCCTTTTGTAACCTCAATAAGACTCTGATACATTTTGTATTCTGCAATGGGGTCAAGGGCAGAGGAGGGCTCATCAAGAACAGCAAACTGAAAATCCTTCGCAAAAAGTCTTGCCACTGATACCTTCTGATTTTCGCCGCCTGAAAGACCTGTTCCGTCTTCCTCGAATTCTTTTGTCAGTACAGTGTCACCGCCCTTGGGCAGAGATGAGATTTTTTCCCAGATACCGCTTTGCTCAAGAGCCTTCTGAGCAGCAGCCTTTTCTCCCTCGGTACACTCATGACAAAGTATGTTTTCAAAAACGGAAACGGCAAAATTTCTGTAGTCCTGAAAAACTGCGCCGTAGCTGTTGCGCAGAGAAGAAAGCTCATATTCCTTGATGTTTTTACCGTTATAGAGTATTTCACCTTCGGTTGTGTCATAAAAACGCAGAAGAAGCTTTACGATTGTGCTTTTACCGGCTCCGTTAACACCCACAAGTGCAACGGTTTCACCCTTGTTGATTTTAAAGGACACATTGTTAAGTGAGTTTTTCTTTGCTGAAGGATAACGGAAGGATACGTTCCTGAATTCAAGAGACTCAAATTCACCGCATGTTTCATTTCCGCTTTTAATTTTCGGCTCATAATCAAAAAAGTCTCGCAGATTCTGAAAGTAGAAGGCGGACTGACTCAGCATTTCAAAGCTGCCGGCAACACGCATTGTTGCCTCCTGTACCGCATTGATTGAGGAAAGCACAACAGAAAAAGCGGAAACAGTCATTTTGTTCGTATATACGAACTGATAGCCCGCAAGGGCATATGTGCCTATAGTCGGAATAAAATCACTGAAAAGTGAACTTATCATACTGTATATAAAGAGTTTTATGCCGTATTTTTTCAGAATTATCATATTGGAATCAATTGCCGCCTTGAAGCGTTCCATGAGAACCGCAAAAATGTTGGATGTTCTCATATCCTTTGAGAATTCCTTAAGAAAAACTGTTCTTTGAACATATGCCTTAATTCTGTTGTTGGTAGTCATTTCTCTGTCTCTTTTATAAACAAGCTTGCTTTTGAAGGTTTCAATAATGAATACAAGACCTACGGGAACAAGAAATAAAAGATACATAGGGTCAATTGTTGTAACTGTTCCGATAACAAGGCAAAGGGAAATCACACCTGCAACAATTGAGCTGATGTTGTCACATACGGAAACAAAAAGACCCCAGGCAAGAATCTGAGTTGCTCTTTGATACTTGTCGTAGAATTCAGGGTCTTCATAGCAGGAAACATCAAGCTCGATTGCTTTTTTGAACACCTTGTTGTTCAGTCCCTTAAGAACCTTTTTTGTTGATGCCTGTCTTATGTAGTTGGCTGACCAGTTAATTCCCTTCACAATAACTGAAAGCACAAGGAACAAAACAAGATTTTTCACAAATTCCCTGAAATCGCCCTTTGAATCAATAATTCCCAAAAGCACCTTTAAAAACAGAATGTTCTGAAGAAATACGGAAAATATCATATCTGCGCTCATATTAAGAAAGGAGCATATAAGCAGCTTTTTATCTGTTTGCCATACAAGCTTCAGGGCGAAGATAATGTTTTTGGCCACAGGTACCTTGACATTCTCATGCATACCGAGTCTTCTGTGGGGAGGGGGTGGTGGCATATTTTTCACTCCTTTTATCAGCATTTTCCGATTTATTTAGTATAATACACCTGCTTTATGTAAAATACAAGCCTTGATTTTTCAGCCCGATTGTGGTAATATATTTATGCAAGAAAGAAATGAAAAACAGTCTGTAAATGTTTAAGATTACGGACTGCTTTTTTTATATCCGTGATTTTTTCATCTTTTCTGTTGAAAAATATTTCTGAGGGTGTATAATCAAACTGATAAAAATAAAAGGAAGTGTTTAATATGTCAAAAATATTCGCACACAGAGGTTTTTCCGGCAAGTATCCCGAAAACACAATGCTTGCTTTTGAAAAGGCAGTGGAAATCGGCGTTGACGGAATTGAGCTTGATGTTCACCTTACAAAGGATAACGAGCTTGTTATTATTCATGATGAGGATATCAAGCGTACCTGTGACGGTGAAGGTCTTGTCAGAGATATGACTCTTGCCGAGCTCAGAAAATTTGACGCTTCAGCCACCTTCAGAGGTGTTTACGGCTTTTGCGGAATTCCTACCCTGAGAGAATATTTTGAGCTTGTGAAGGATACGGAAATTATAACAAATATTGAGCTTAAAACAGGTGTTTTCGAGTATCCTACAATTGAAAAAAGAACAATTGACTTAGTGAGAGAATACGGCCTTGAAGACAGAATAATTTTTTCTTCCTTCAACCATTTCACAGTAAAGCGTTGCGAAGAAATTGCACCTGAAATCAAAAGAGGCTTCCTTTCGGGCGATTGGATTGTTGATTTCGGCAAATATACTGCCGAAAGAAATGTACAGTGCTGCCATCCGTGGCATATTACTCTCAATGAGGAATCGGTTAAGGAAATGCACGCAGCTGGCCGTGAAATCAATACCTGGACTGTTAACGAATATGAAGACATAGCGCGTCTTTCTGCAATGGGTGTTGATTCTCTTATAGGCAATTTCCCAGACAGAATGATTGAGCGACTCAGATAATATCTGATTACAGAGGTAAAATATGATTTTAATTTTAGCAGTAATCTATATAGTATTTATTTCTCTCGGCTTACCGGACTCGCTTTTCGGTGTATCCTGGCCCGTTGTGCATACTGAATTCGGTGTCAGCGAAAGCTTTGCTTCACTGTACAGTATAATTATAAGTGTCAGCACAGGCGGGGTCAGCTTTGTTTCCGGCAGGCTTATCAGAAAATTCGGCACAAGCAAGGTTACGTTTTTCTCAATTCTTCTCACAGCAATCGGTCTTGTTGGTATCAGCTTTTCACCTAACATTGTTTTTATGATGCTTTTTTCTGTCATTATGGGTTACGGTGCAGGCGCTATTGATACGGGGCTCAATAATTTTGTTTCCCTTCATTACAAGGCACACCATATGAATTGGCTCCATTGCTTCTGGGGAGTGGGAGTGACCCTCAGTCCGCTTATAATGTCAGCATTTTTAGGTGACGACGGAAGTGAGTGGAGAAAGGGATACCGTGTTGTTGCACTTATGCAGCTGGCAATTGCTTTGATAGTTATGTTCTCACTCAAAAAGTGGGGCAATATTGAGAAAAAAGAGCAACAGGCAGAAAGCGAAGAGGCTTCAGGCGGCAGCTTTTTTGACATCATCAGGCTGAAGGGCGTTATTACAAGCATTGTATCTCTCGGCTTTTATTGCAGTATGGAGTTCCTTCTCGGTACATGGGGAGCTACCTATGCCGTTAATGTTTTTGCAGTATCGCCTGATGAAGCGGCAAAATGGGTTTCGCTTTATTACGGTGGCATAATGCTTGGCAGAATGCTTGCAGGCTTCATTTCAATGAAAACCTCAGACAAAGCTCTTATAAGGGGCGGAATTATAATATCCCTTATCGGTATTATCGTTTTTTCGTTGCCCTTGGGCAAGGTGTCTATGCTTGGCTTTATTCTTATAGGTATCGGCTTCGGCCCTGTTTTTCCGAGTGTGCTTCACAGCGTACCGGAGCGTTTCGGCAACACCTATTCTGCCGATATAACAGGCTTTCATATGGGCGGTGCATATGCCATAGGCTTCGGAGTTCAGCTTATATACGGATATGTTGCATCCTGGACTACATTTGCAATTACTCCCTTTGTGCTTGTTGCACTTTGCATAGGTCTTTGGTCACTCAATGAAATTACACTTAAAAAGGTGCGCAAAGGATAAGAGAAAATCACGCTTCAAAATTTGAAAGGATTTATTTATGAAAAAGGTATATTCCAATATATTTTTCACTCTCATTGCAATAATGATGGCTGTTTATCTGACTTGTGATATTTTTTCTCTTTGGGATTCAAGACCGCTGAAATTTGCTGTAAGCGCACTCATAACACTTTTCGGCTTAAGGCTGATAAATAAAAAAGAAAGCCGTTTTGTTGCAGCAGGTCTTATATTCACTCTTGCTGCTGATGTTTTTCTTGTGCTTTTGAATAAATATATCTACGGTGTAATTCTGTTTATCGTAGCTCAGCTTTTTTATGCGGTTTATTTAACCTGTCTCAGCAACAAGGTGGTTTTCAAGGAGCTTTTGAAACGAATTATCCCTGCGATAATATGCTCTGTTGCTTTTTATCTTTTCGGCTTTGGCGAAAACATTGTTGTGCCAGCTGCTTATGCGGTATGCATAGGAGTCAATATTGCACATGCGGTTGAGCTTCAGGTTCAGAAGCCTTGCCGTAAGCATCTTCTTCTTGCTGTGGGCTTTATAATTTTTGTGTGTGGAGATATTTGTGTAGGCTTGCGTCACTTGCCGCCGGATATTATTACGGAAAATGTTGCGTCGGTGCTTTATCTTATAACATGGATATCTTATCCACCGAGTCAGATTATGGTTCTTGCAAGTACGGGCATTTTTTCTCCGTCTTTATGTAAAACCAAACCGATAAGCTGAAATAAAAAAATTGGCGGCACTTCCTTGCGAAGTGTCGCCTTTTTATTTTGTTCAGATATTTTCTTTTACAATCCTGAACGCCAATTCTTCAAGCTGTTCTATGCTTTCCAACATTCCTACCTGCTGACGGTACTGTGCTGCACCGTGAATACCCTTGATATACCAGGCGGCATGCTTTCTTGCTTCACGGATACCCACTCTTTCACCCTTATAATGGCAAATCAGCTTTATATGCTCCACCATAACCCTCATTCTTTCGCTGACAGGAGGCTCGGGGAGGATAACACCGTTTTTAAGGTATGCATTTATCTGGCTGAAAACCCAGGGTCTGCCGAGAGCACCTCTGCCTACCATCAGATAATCACAGTTTGTTTCTTCAATCATCTGTGCCGCCGTTATGCCGTCAACTATGTCGCCGTTGGCAATGAGGGGGATACCGATATTTTTCTTGACCTCTGCAATCATCTTTCTGTCAACAGGGGGAGCGTACATCTGCTGCCGTGTTCTGCCGTGAACCGTAACAGCACTCATGCCTGCCCGTTCTGCTCTTTGTGCCATATCGATACAGTTGATACTTTCAGAGTCCCAACCGAGACGGATTTTCACCGTGACGGGAATATCCACCGCATTTTTTACAGCTTTCATGATTTCTTCTGCAAGCACAGGATTTCTCATCAGAGCACTTCCGCCGCCGTTGCCTGCAATTTTCGGGGCAGGGCAACCCATATTGATGTCGATGGCATCAGGCTCATACGCAAGGCAGCCTTTTGCACTTTCTGCCATAATTGTAGGGTCAGAGCCGAAAATCTGTGCTGCCGCAGGACGTTCCTCTTTTGAAAGGAAAAGTAATTGTTTACTTTTTCTGTCGTGCATGGTAAGTCCCTTGCTTGACACCATTTCGCTCACAACATAGGAAGCACCGTATCTCACACAAAGCTCACGGAAGGCTCTGTCTGCAACCCCTGCCATAGGTGCCAGGGCGGCAGTTCTGCCATCTATTTCAATATCACCAAGCTTCATAATAATCAATCCTTATTTAAAATTGAGCCTATTTTATCATATTTTTTCAGAAAAATCACTCTTTTTATAAATATTTTAAATATAACTGTTGACAAAGAGGCAAATTTGAATATAATAACAATTGAACAGTTGTTCAAATGATAAAAAGTGAGGCGGATAAAAATGGATAAAATATATGCTCAGGAAAAAGAGTATCTTGCTCTTAAAGAGGATACGGCAAAGGAAATGCAGGACAAAGAGCTTGACGAAGATGTGCTTTTCGATCTGGCAGAGCTTTTCAAAATTTTCGGTGACTCAAACCGGATCAGAATACTTTATGCCTTATCGGGAACGGAACTGTGCGTCAGTGATATCGCTCAGGTGCTTGGACTTTCAGCTTCTGCTGTCAGCCATCAGCTTAGAATTCTTAAATCCTCAAAGCTTGTCCGTTGCCGAAGAGAAGGAAAGATTATTTTCTATATGCTTGACGATGAGCATGTCAGCGATATTATCAACTTAGGACTTGAACACGTTATTGAGTGAGGTGAAAATTATGGAAAAGCAATTTAAAATTGAAGTGGACTGTGCAAACTGCGCTTCTAAAATAGAGGCTGCAATTTCAAAAATAAACGGAATAGATGAAGCACACATCAATTTTATTATGGGCAAAATGAATGTAAAATTTGATGAAGGTGCCGATGAAAAGAAGCTTCTTAAGCAGATGCAGAAGGTGGCAAGAAAAATTGAACCGGATTGTGAAATATATCTTTGATAAAGGGTGAGAAGCTGTGACTAAAAAACAAAAAAACAAGCTTATCAGAATTGTCGTCGGCTTTATCCTCACGGTAATGATATATCTTCTTCCGATACCCGAAAAATGGGAGTGGGCGGCACTTCTTGTTCCTTATTTTGTTCTTGGCTGTGATATACTCAAAAAGGCTTTGTCCGGCATTGTGCGGGGCCAGGTTTTTGATGAGAATTTTCTTATGGGTATTGCAACCGTGGGTGCATACCTGATAGGTGAATATGTTGAAGCGGTGGCAGTTCTGCTGTTTTATCAGCTCGGTGAGCTTTTTGAAAGCTATGCTGTGGGTAAAAGCAGACGGAATATATCAGAGCTTATGAATATCCGACCCGATTATGCCAATGTGATGACAGACGGTGAAATTCAGAAGCTTGACCCGAATGAGGTTGAGGTCGGTACTGAAATTATAGTTTTTCCCGGTGAAAGAGTACCTATTGACGGCATTATTACCGAGGGGGAAACTCAGCTTGAGGTCAGCGCACTTACGGGCGAAAGTCTGCCCGCTGAAGCTTCGGTCGGTACTGCTGTTTTCAGCGGAAGCGTAAACATCAGCGGAAAAATCAAGCTGAAAACAACAAAGGTATTCGGTGAATCCACCGTCAGCAAAATTCTGGACCTTATTCAGAATGCAGCAATGAAAAAATCTAAAAGCGAAAACTTTATCACACGCTTTGCAAGGGTTTATACACCTGCCGTATGTATTTCTGCTTTGCTTTTATTCCTTCTTCCGCCTTTGGTGTCCATTGCTATGGGAAATGCTCCCATGTGGAGCGAATGGCTTTTCAGAAGCCTTACCTTCCTTGTAATCAGTTGTCCCTGTGCTCTTGTTATTTCTGTTCCCTTAAGCTTTTTCGGCGGTATCGGTGCGGCGGGAAAAAAGGGTATTCTTATAAAAGGCTCAAATTATCTTGAAAAGCTTTCTGATACAAAAACTGTTGTTTTTGATAAAACAGGCACTCTCACCAAGGGTACATTTGAGGTTACCGGCTCTGAAGAAGTGAATTGCAGCGAAAAAGAGCTTCTGTACATTGCCGCAGCACTTGAAAGCGGCTCAAAGCATCCCATTGCAAAAAGCGTTGTGGCTTATGCAAAGGATAAGCTTCAGGTGAACACGGCAGAAAATATCAAAGAAATCCCGGGGCAGGGAATCAGCGGAACGGTTGATGGTAAAACTGCACTTGCGGGTAATACAAAGCTTATGAAAACCGTCGGCATTGAGCTTGAAGAAACAGAAAAAGCAAGTACGGTAGTTCACGTTGCCTTTGACGGTGAATATAAGGGATGTATTTATATTTCGGATGTTATTAAGAAAACAATACCTGAGGCTTTAAAAATACTTAACAGAAGAAAAATCAAAACAGTTATGCTCACAGGCGACAGAAATGCTGTTGCGCAAAAAATAGCAAATGAGCTTTCCGTCAGTGAATTTTACAGTGAGCTTCTTCCCAATGATAAGGTTGAGCATCTTGAAAAGCTTTTGGAAGGTAAGGGCGAAAAGGGTACAGTAGTTTTTGTCGGTGACGGTATTAACGATGCACCTGTTCTTGCAAGGTCTGACATCGGTGTCGCTATGGGTGCCCTCGGTGCCGATGCGGCAATCGAAAGCGCAGATATTGTGCTTATGGACGATGACCTTCTGAAGCTTTGCAAGGGTATGGAAATTTCCAAAAAGACGCTTAAAATTGTAAGACAGAATATAGCTTTCTCTCTTGCGGTGAAATTCCTTTGCCTTATCCTCGGTGCATTAGGCATTGCGAATATGTGGATTTCAATTTTTGCCGATGTCGGAGTTATGGTTATCGCTGTTCTGAATGCTATGAGAACGATGAAATAAAATTCAGAAAAGTCTTTGACATATTCTTATAATTCTGTTAATATAAAGAAAATCATATAAAAAGGAGAAAATCCCTTATGACATTTATGCGTTTCTTTATGGCATTTCTTATGCTTGGTGTAAATCTTTTCAACTATGTTGTCAATGATTACGCTTTCCCGGCAGTAAGTACAGAAGGTGCATACCTTTTCTGCTATTTTGTCGGTAACGAGCCGGAAGAACAGACAATTCATTTTGCCCTCAGCTCTGACGGATATAATTTCAAGGCTCTCAACGGCAATGAAGCAGTTATTGATCAGACTCAGGGAACAGGCTGTGTCCGTGACCCTTATATTTTCAAGGCAGTTGATGAAGACGGTAAGGAATGTTATTATATTGTTGCAACCGATATGGATGCTATGCTTGGTTGGACATCAAACCATGCAATCATTTTCTGGAAGTCTTATGACCTTATCAATTGGGAGGATGAATATGTTCTCGATTTCCGCAGCTTTGAGGGCTTTGAAAATTGCAACAGAGCATGGGCTCCTCAGGTAATCTGGGATGCGGCGGAAGGTAAATATATGCTTTATCTTGCCCTTTCCACATGGGATGATCCTGCAACTGAGGTCAATGAGGATAATGCTCAGCACTATTACTTATATACAACGGATTTCAAAAGCTTTACTGAGCCTCAGTATCTTTACGGACGCAGAAATGAGACTTTCACAAGAGAAGACGGCTCAACTGTAACAGGTGTGCAGTGCATTGACGGTGATATGATCTATAACGAAAAGGATGGTTATTACTATCTTTACTTCAAAGAGGATCTTACTCAGAAGATTGCTTATGTCAGGTCAAAGAATGCTTCCGGTCCCTTCAATGAGGATTACACAATCTGCTCGCTTAACTGGTGGGGTGTTGAAGGCAGCACAATGTATAACATTACCGGAACCAATGCATGGATGATGATTATGGATGAATACAGTGAAGGTACCTTCTTCGCTCAGATGACCAGGGATTTTGAATCCTTCAGGCAGGTAAGAAGAGCATCGTATTCCGTTAACCATCTCAAGCCCCGCCACGGTTCGGTTGTTGCAATTTCAGAGGATGAATATTTTGCCCTCATTGATGCCTACGGAATGGAAGAATAAATCTGTAATTATCGGAGCTGTTAGAAAGCGCAGGTTTTTTAACAGCTCTTTGCTTTTTCTTGTGTTTCTTGATTTAATGTGCTATACTATAAAAGATAACTTATTTTAGAAGGTGTAATATGAAACTTCTTGTAATTGACGGAAACAGTATTATAAACAGAGCCTTTTACGGCATAAAGCTTCTCACAACAAAGGATGGACAGTTCACAAACGGTATCTACGGATTTATGAATATTCTTCTTAAGCTTCGTCAGGAGTGTGAGCCCGATGCCGTTGCTGTTGCTTTTGACCTGAAAGCGCCTACCTTCCGCCACAAAATGTATGAGGAATACAAGGCAGGCAGAAAGGGTATGCCGAATGAGCTCCGTTCACAGATGCCTGTTCTCAAGGAGCTTCTCGGCTATCTCGGCTACACAATTGTTGAAAAAGAAGGCTATGAGGCTGATGATATTCTCGGCACTCTTTCTGCACAGTGTAAGGGTGATGACAAGTGCTTTATTGCAACGGGTGACAGGGACTCACTTCAGCTCGTTTCCGACAACACAACGGTGCTTCTTGCCGCAACAAAAATGGGCAAGGCTGTCACAACTGCCTATGATAAAAAGCTTCTTATGGAGGAATACGGTGTTGAGCCGAAGGGTATGATTGAAATCAAGGCTCTTATGGGCGATTCATCTGATAATATTCCCGGTGTTGCAGGTATCGGCAAAAAGACCGCCGGAGATCTTATAACTGCCTACGGTTCAATTGATTATATCTATGAGCATATTGATGAAATAGATATTAAAAAGGGAGTGCGTGAAAAGCTTCTGGCAGATAAGGACAGTGCATATCTCAGCCGTACCTTAGGCACAATCTGTCTTGAAGCTCCAATTGATACAAATCTCGAAAGCTATAAAATCAAGCCCTGCGACACCAAAAATGCCATCAGGCTTCTTGTGACTCTTGAAATGTTCGGCATAATTGAAAAGCTTGGTCTTACCAATCAGGTTGCATTTTCTGTCGAAGATGCTGAGGAAAAGGTGAAGCTTGAATTCACTGAGCAGAGAGACCTTCCTTATCTTCTCGGCGAATTTAAAAAACAGGGCAAGGCATATTTTGTGTGCGATTTTGAAAAGGATGAGCTTTACGGTATCTGCTTTGCTGTTTCAGGCAAAATTCAGTATGCACCGTCAAATTGCTTTGATTTTGATGACTTTTTCTGTTCCTTCTGTGAAGGTGAATGGGAAAAGCACACTGCCGATGTCAAGCTTCTTTATAAATATGCGCTCAGAAAGGGCTGCAAGCTTAAAAATGTTAAAACGGATACCTCACTTATGGGGTATATTCTCAATCCGTCGGCAAATTCCTATGACCTCAGGCGCCTTTGCGAGGAATATGCAGTTCCTATGGCTGAGGTTGAGTGTGAGGATTGCTATAAGGATATGGCTGCTGAATGCTCAGGACTTGAAAAGCTTTGCGGTGTTTTGAGTGAACAGATTGAAGAAAACGGACAGCAGAAGCTCTTTTATGATATTGAGCTTCCTCTTGCTGAGGTTCTTGCAAGCATGGAAAATGAAGGCTTCCTTGTTGACAGGGGAGGTATACAGAGCTTCGGAGAAGAAATGAGCTGTAAGGTTGATGAGCTTACTCAGAAAATATATGATGAAGCAGGCTTTGAATTCAATATCAATTCACCTAAACAATTGGGTGTTGCTCTTTTTGAAAAAATGGGAATTCCTGCCAAGAAAAAGACCAAAAGCGGATATTCAACCAATGCCGATGTGCTTGAAGAGCTTGCCGGAGAATATCCGATTGTAAAGGATGTTCTCGAATACCGTACTCTTGCGAAACTTAAATCAACTTATTGTGAAGGTCTTCTGAAGGTAATTGAGTCTGACGGAAGAATCCGTTCAACCCTCAACCAGACTGAAACCAGAACAGGCAGAATTTCATCAACCGAGCCGAATTTACAGAATATTCCCGTTCGCTCCGATATCGGCAAGGAAATGAGAAAATTCTTTGTGGCAAAAAAAGGCTGCGTGCTTGTTGATGCCGACTATTCGCAGATTGAGCTTCGTGTTCTGGCTCATCTTTCTGATGATGAAACAATGATAAAGGGCTTCAATGACGAGGAGGATATCCACCGTATTACCGCTTCACAGGTGTTCAATATGCCCATGCACATGGTGACTCCTCTTATGAGAAGCCGAGCAAAGGCGGTAAATTTCGGAATTGTTTACGGAATCGGTGCATTTTCTCTTGCCAAGGACATCGGTGTTACAAGAAAGGAAGCCGATGCTTACATCAAGGGGTATCTTCACCATTATGCAGGAGTCAGGGGATATCTTTCGGAGGTTGTGGATAAAGCAAGAGAAGACGGATATTGCCAGACGATGTTTATGAGAAGAAGATATCTTCCCGAGCTTACTGCAAGTAACAAAATGCTTCAGGCCTTCGGCGAAAGAGTGGCAAAAAATATGCCTGTTCAGGGAACTGCTGCCGATATAATCAAAATTGCCATGGTTAAGGTTTACAGACGGCTCAGAGATGAGAAGCTTAATGCAAAACTGATTATGCAGGTTCACGACGAGCTTATTGTTGAGTGTGCCGAAGAAGAAAAGGAAAAGGTATCGGCTATTGTTAAGCAAGAAATGGAAAATGCCTGTGAATTGAAGGTGAAGCTCACTGCCGATGTCAATGCAGGCAAAAATTGGTATGAAGCCAAGGATTGATTGAAAAATTTAAAACTGTTCAGACCTCTGCAGCTGCTGTAAACGGCTGCAGAGGTCTGTTTTTTGCTCGGATTTTATCTTTCTGAGCCATATTCTCTGTAATTCTGTCGATTAAATGTGAATAAATTGTAAATTTATTTAGGAAAAATAAAAGCTTCTGAATATGCTCCTGAACTTCGGTTGTGGGGGCTTTTTTCTTTTCCACAACATCTTGTGCCACCTGTCGAAAACTCTTGAAAAATAAAGGTTTATGAGGATTTTGTGCCGAGAAAAAAACTTTTGATTCAGGATGATTTTTTATTGAAAATCCATTGACAATCTGAGGGGGAAATATTATAATAAAAACAAGAATTTGGAGGATTGTCCCATAAATTATATATTCTTATGGATAATTGTGGGGGAAATTCTTAGTTTAAGTGAAAGGACGGTGCTTTCTAATGATGTTCATAGGAACCTTTGAACATAATCTTGACGGAAAAAACAGAGTTTTTCTCCCGGCAAGGTTCAGAAAAGAATTAGGCGATGAATTTATCTATAAATTTCATGCCTCTAAGTACCCGTCCATTCAGCTTTATAATGCAGATGAATTCAACAAGGCACGTGACGAAGCTCTCATGAGAGCGAGAACTCCGATTGAAAAAAGAAACATTCTTGCTCAGTATCACATGGGCACCGATATTGCAAACTGTGACTCACAGGGCAGAGTGGTTCTCAATCAGATGGTAACGAGTGCTGCGGAAATTGAAAAAACTTGTATTTTTGTCGGCTTCGGTGATTATGTTGAAGTCATGAGTCCTGCAAACTACAAGAAGTATCTTGCTTCCATCACTGCTTCCAATGCAGCTGATGAGCAGGCTCTTGAGGATGAAGCAGCGGTTTACCGTCAGTATCAGTCCGAAGGCAAGTTCCTCAATCTCGGGCTGTAAAGGAGTGGTACAATGGAATTTTCACATGTAAGTGTACTGCTTACCGAAACGGTTGATGCACTGAACATCAGAAAAAACGGTATTTATGTTGATTGTACCTGCGGAGGTGCCGGTCACAGCAGCGAAATTTTGAAAAGACTCGGTGACGAGGGAAGGCTCATTGCAATTGATCAGGACCCGGATGCTGTTGAAATCATAAAGGAAAGAATCGGTAACGACAAAAGAGTAACAATTGTTCATGATAACTTCTCAAACCTTAAGAAAATCCTTTCGGACCTCGGAATTGAAAAGGTTGACGGTGTAATGGCTGATCTGGGAGTATCCTCGCATCAGTTTGATAAAGCAGAAAGAGGCTTTTCGTTCCATAACGATGCACCGCTTGATATGAGAATGAGTCAGGAAGGCATGACGGCGGCGGAGGTTGTGAACACATATTCCGAAAGAGAACTGATAAGAATCTTCCGTGACTACGGTGAAGAAAAGTTTGCTTCAAGAATTGCGAGAAGCATCATAAATGAAAGAGAAAAAAAGCCCGTGGAAAGAACTCTCGAGCTTGCGGAAATTATTAAAAATGCAATTCCTGCCGCAACAAGAAGAAGCGGAGGACATCCTGCAAGAAGGGTCTTTCAGGCAATAAGGCTTGAGGTTAACGGCGAGCTTGAAAAATTACAGAACACACTTGACGATATGTTTTATTCCCTTTCGGAGAGTGGGAGGGTGGCAATAATCACCTTCCACTCTCTTGAAGACAGAATCGTCAAAAAGGCATTTAATAAATATTGCAAGGGCTGTGAGTGTCCGCCTCAGACTCCGATTTGTATCTGCGGCAAAACTCCCGACGGTACCTTGCCCTTCAAAAAGGTATTACCGAGTGAAAGAGAAATTGAAGAAAATCCCCGTTCAAGAAGCGCAACATTAAGGTGTGTAGAACGGTTGAAGTGAGAGAGATTAAAGAAATGATTATATGGGGTGAATTATAATGGCAGCAGAGAATGCTTATAAATATGAGTATGCCTATGGCTTTGACCCGGCATATGCACCGGAGAGACAACCGGAAAAGCAGCCCGAAAAGGAAAAAAGACCTGACCTTAAAACAGTCAAAAAAAGAAAAGAAGATATTGACAAACAAAACGAAAGAGTCGGCAACAGAAAGTTCTTCAAAATTTTTGTTGTGCTTTGTGTGTTCTTCGGTCTTTTTGCCGTGGTCTGTGACAGCTTTGCAATGAGAGATGAGGCAAAAAAAGACCTTGATATACTCAAGGATAAATATGTGTTTGTTGAAGCTGAGAACCGTGAATTAAAGGTTCAGCTCAACAATCTTATCAGTGCGGAAAACATTGACCGTATTGCAGTTGAAAAGCTTGGTCTTGTCAAGGTTGCGGCAGGCAATGAAATTTATCTTGATGATGACAGCGAAAATCAGGTCATTTACTCCAAGGGTAAATAAACTGAGTTTTCCGTAATATAAATTAAAAGGGGACTGTTTAAAGGTGAAAAGCCGGACAGCCCCTGTTTTGACTATATTTTGATTATATTTCAGAAAGGCGGAAAGAGTATATGCGCTTTATTGTGTTTAAAGACAGAGTCAAAAGAAAAACCGACCGCAGCTTTGTTAAAAGAAGTCAGGGAATAGTTGCGGCTGTGCTTGTTTGTTTTATGCTGCTTTCCTTCGGCAGAGTCGGATACATCATGGTGTTCAAGGGCGATGAATACAGAGAAAAAGCGGCAAATAATCAGCTTTATGACCAGACGATTGACGCTGTGAGAGGCACGATTTATGACTGCAATATGACGCCGCTTGTAACGAGCACCTCTGCGTGGATTCTTTGTGCAAACCCTGAGGCAATCAGGGAAACCTTCGAGGATTATCCTGAGGACCTTGAAAAATTCTATAAGTATATTTCAAAGAACCTTGCAAAGATTCTTTCTGTTAAAAAAGCCGATGTTGATTATCTACTCAGGGAAACCGACGGACAGTATGTGAGAATCAAAAAGAAGGTTTCTGCTCAGATGAGAACCAAAATAGAAGAATTTCTTGCACAAAAATATGTTTTTCAGGTTTTTGTTGAGGCTGAGCATTTCTGGGAAAAGGACGGCTATGTCGATTTCACTGTCAGACCGTCGAATTATTTTTACTATGAAAACGACAGTATAAGAACTTATCCGAATAATAATTTTGCTTCAACGGTTATTGGTGTTGTCAATGCGGATAACAACGGTGACACGGGAATTGAGCTTTATTATAATGATGTTTTAAGCGGTGAGGACGGCAGAGTTGTAACTGCAAAGGATGCAAAGGGAAATGCGCTTGAAACAGGCTATGAAACGGTTTTTGACGCAATTGAAGGCAACGGTGTTGTTCTCACAATGGATGAAAACATTCAGACCTATCTTGAAAATGCGCTTTCTCAGGCTCTTGCAAGCACCGGTGCCGCAGGTGTTTACGGCATTGTTATGGATGTTGACACAGGTGCTGTTCTTGCCATGAGCGATAAGCCGGATTTCGACCTGAATAATCCGAGAGTCCTTATTGATTCCGTTGACACAACGGAGCTTGAAAAGCTTGAAAAGGGTACGCAGGAGTACAGCGCAAAATACTCGGAGCTTCTTTTTGAGCAGTGGAACAGCTTTTGTGTTACCAATAACTATGAGCCGGGCTCAACCTTCAAAATATTCACAACTGCCGCCGCTCTGGAGGAGGGCGTTGTAAACCTGAATTCAACCTTTTACTGCTCGGGTGAATACGATGTTCTCGGTGTGAACTATCACTGCGCAAATCTTTCGGGTCACGGACATCAGACCTTCACTCAGGGCCTTATGAATTCCTGCAACCCTGTTTTTATTGAAATCGGTCAGCGTCTCGGCGTTGAAACCTATAACAAATATTTTGATGCCTTCGGCTTCAATGAAAAAACGGGTATAGATGTTGCTAATGAGGCATCCTCAGTTGTGCATAATCCCGATAAAATGACCAAGGTTGACCTTGCGAGTACCTCCTTCGGTCAGAGTATCAGAATCACTCCCTTGCAGCTTATAACGGCAACCTGTGCAATTGCCAACGGCGGAAAGCTTATGCAGCCTTATCTGGTTCAGAGTATAATTGACAGTGACGGCAACATTGTTTCCGAAACCGAGCCCACTGTCAAACGCCGTGTTATTTCCGAAAGCACTGCGGCAACTGTCCGTTCAATGATGGAGGCTGTTGTTGAAGGCGGTACAGGTAAAAACGCTTACATTGCAGGCTACCGTGTTGCGGGCAAAACTGCAACCGCCGAAAAGCTTGATGACGGCACAGATGAGCCTGTATACATCGCCTCATTTGTTTGCTTTGCTCCGGCAGATGACCCTGAGGTGGCAATTCTTGTGGGCGTTGATGACCCGCCGGGAAATTACAGAGGCGGCGGTGTTCTTGCAGCTCCGATTGCAAAAGAGGTTATGGAAGCTACACTTGAATATCTCAATGTTGAGCCTCAGTATACCGAAAGTGAGCTTGAATCCGTCAGCCACACAACACCCTCACTTGTGGGGAAGGGTGTTTCCGAGGCAAAGGTTGCTGCGGCAGGTGAAGGCTTCACAACAAGAGTTGTGGGCACCGGTGAACAGGTTATTTCTCAGGTTCCCTCAGCAGGTGAATCTATACCGGAAAACGGTGTTATTGTAATTTACACAGATAAGAATATTGAAGCACAGGAAGTTGAGGTTCCCGACTTTACGGGCCTTTCCGTAAGTCAGGTTAACAGACTTGCCGCCAAAACGGGTCTGAATGTTGTTTTCTCAGGACCCACGGATATGGCGGGAATCAAGTCGTATAATCAGAACGTGGCTGCCAAAACAATGGTTGAGGCAGGCTCTCGTGTAACCGTATATTTCAGAACAGACGATATTGCAATTGACTGATGGAGGATAATTTATGCTCATTTCCCGTTTGCTTAAGACTTTAGACATAGAGTATAAAGAAAAGGACACAGACATAAAATTTATTACGGACGATTCAAGAAAATGTGAAAAGGACTGTATTTTTGTCTGCACAAAAAAAGGAACTGACTATGTTGAAGAGGCTTTGGAAAAAGGGGCAATACTTGTTGTTGCTGAGGGAAAAGTGTGTGAAAACTGTGTGCTTGTGCCTGATGCGAGAAAGGCATATGCAATTTTATCCGCTGAGTTCTTTTCTGCCTGTCACAAACGGCTGAGGCTAATCGGCGTTACGGGAACAAACGGAAAAACCACCGTTTGTGAAATGCTTTACGGAATGCTCTGCTTTGAAAATAAAAGCTGCGGACTTATTTCAACGGTGAGAAATGTTTCTCCCGAAACAGAAAGTGATGCCGAATTCACAACTCCTGACCCGTTTGCACTGCACAAATTTTTTGCTGAAATCTGTGAAGCGGGAGCAGAATTCTGCATTGTTGAATGTTCATCGCAAGGACTCAGCCAGGAAAGACTTTACGGCCTGAATTTTGAAATGGGTATTTTCACGAATTTTTCTGAGGACCATTTTGATTATCACCTCACGGAAGAAAATTATCTTAATGCAAAGAAAATGCTTTTTTCACAAAGCGAAAGCTCTGTCATAAATCTTGATGATGCAAGGGCAAGTGAATTTATTGCTTCATCAAAGGGAAAGGTAATAACATATTCCGTAAAAAAGGATGAGGCTGATTTCACTGCCAAATGCATAAACGCAACTCAGGAGGGCACGGATTATGCCTTTGTGGGTGACAGTATAATTCATCGCATAAAGCTGAAAATGCCGGGTCTTTTCAATGTGAGCAATTCCATGGCAGCTCTGGCTGCTGCGACACAGCTCGGAGTCAGCCTTGACTCTGCGGCTGCCGCACTGCGCAATTTTTACGGTGTAAAGGGCAGAATGGAAATACTTCCGCTTAATAAGGATTTCAGGGTGATTATAGATTATGCCCACACGCCTGACGGACTCAGACAGGTGCTGCTTGCCGTGAACGGCTTTAAAAAGGGCAGGGTAATAACTGTTTTCGGCTGCGGCGGTGACAGGGACAGAGAAAAACGCAGCATAATGGGAAAAACTGTTTGTGAGCTTTCCGATGTAGCTGTTGTAACAAGTGATAATCCGAGAACAGAGGAGCCTCAGAGTATCATCGATGATATCCTTTCAGGAACACGGAAAAGCAGAACTCCCGTTTATATTCAAAAAAACAGAACAAAAGCTATTGAGTATGCATTGAAAATTGCACAGAAAAATGATATTATTCTTTTATGTGGAAAAGGACACGAAACATATCAGATTATAGGGCACGAAAAAATCCCTTATGATGAGCGTGAAATAGTGTCGGATATACTTAAAAATACGGAAAACTGAAAGGAATGTTTCAAATGAACAGTATTATCGCAATTATAATTACACTCATTGTATCCTTTGTTGTTACAGCAGCGTTGGGATATGTTCTCATTCCCGTTCTTCACAAGCTGAAGTTCGGTCAGAACATTCTCACCGATATCGGACCGAAATGGCACGCCAAAAAGCAGGGCACACCCACAATGGGCGGTATCATGTTCATAATCGGTATCATTTTAGCTGTTGCAGTTGGCCTGATAAGCTGCAAAATCGGCAATTTCAATGCCTTTGCCGAGCTTGAAATCACAAGGCATCAGCAGTATACAAGACTTTTTTCAGGTATTCTTATGGCTTTCTGCTTTGCTCTTGTCGGCTTTGCCGATGACTATATCAAGGTTGTCAAAAAAAGAAACCTCGGTCTTACTGAAATTCAGAAAACAATTCCTCAGGTTGCAATCATTGCAGCGTATCTTGCTTCTCTTATAATCAGTGACAGCACAAGCATGTATATTCCCTTTGTGGGAAAAATAGCTCTTGATTCAGTCGGCGGCACAATTTTCTTCATTCTTTTTGGCGTTTGTGTAATTTACGGCGCAATAAATGCAGTTAATTTCACAGACGGTATTGACGGACTTTGCGGCAGCGTTACCATTCCTGTCGGTGTTGCCTTCGCTGTGATGGCTCTCATTATGCAGAATACCTCGGTGGGTATTCTCGGCGCTGCTCTTGCAGGCGGCTGTGCCGGCTATATCATCTGGAATCATTACCCCGCAAAGGTTATGATGGGCGACACAGGTTCAATGTTCCTTGGCGGAATGATTGTTGCCTTGGCGTATGCCATTGAATGTCCCATAATTCTTCTTCCCGTGGGCATTGTTTATGTAATTGAAGCACTTTCCGATGTGATTCAGATCGGCTCAATCAAGCTTCGTCACAAAAAGGTGTTCAAAATGGCACCTATTCACCACCATTTTGAAATGAGTGGCTGGAATGAAAAGAAAATTGTTGCAGTGTTCACTCTTGTGAGTGTAATCGGCTGTATTATAGGTGTTGCAGCAATGTATTTTACCGTGAATAAATAATTTGCAAATCAAACCAAAAAAATCTTCAGGAGGAAAACTATGGGATTCAAGGCGAAAAAAACGGTTAAAGCTCAGGGCCGTCCAAAAAGAAGTCTTTCAACAAATATGGTTCAGCGTGGCAATTTTGACCTTATTTTTGCCTGTACCGTGCTTCTTCTGTTCTGCTTCGGAATCATTATGATGTATTCGGCATCCTATGCCTATGCAGCCTCAAACAAGGGTGGGGCAAACACACTGTTCATTTCACAGATGAAAAGTGCAGTCCTCGGCTTTGCGGCAATGGCGATTATAAGCAAAATTGACTACCGTGTGCTTAACGGCAGACTTGCCTTTTTTGCTTACATCGCAACAATAGCTGTTCTTTTGCTCACCCTTGCGCTGAATATAGGAAAAGACGAAAAAAGATGGATTGTGATCGGTACCCGCCAGATTCAGCCCTCTGAATTTGCGAAGTTTACGCTTATTCTCATTCTGGCATATATGATATGTGTTATGCAGAAAGCACTCAGGGCACCCGACGGCAAAACGGCAAAGTTCACCCCTGAGCTTGACGGACTTACCAAAATCGAAGCATGGTTTTATTCAAAAGCAAGAACACCGTTCTGGGCTTGTGTGCTTCTTGCAGCTGTGATTGTTTCCTATTGTATACTTATTTTCCTTGAAAGCCATTATTCTTGCACAATCCTCATGTTCTGCATCGGTGTGTGTATGATGTGGCTCAGCGGAACGAAGAAGAAATATTTCGGATTTCTTCTTTTGGGCCTGTCGGCTTTTATTGCTGTTATTCTGATGTTCCCGGGGATCCTTGAAGGTCTCGGCGGCTTCGGTGCTTCACGAATCATGGCATGGCTTGATAAGACCAATCCGGCTTATGTTGATGACAGATATCAGACGGTTCAGGGACTTTATGCCATCGGTTCTGGCGGACTTTTCGGTGTAGGACTTGGCAACTCAAAGCAAAAGCAGTTATACATTCCCGAGCCTCAGAATGACTTCATTTTCCCCGTAATCTGCGAAGAGCTCGGCTTTGTCGGTGCTTGTCTTGTGCTTATTCTTTTTGCAGTTCTCATTTGCAGAGGCTTCATAATTGCAAGAAAATGCCGAGATTTTTTCGGTTCACTGCTTGTTATGGGCATAATGATTCAGGTTGCTTTACAGGTTATAATAAACATCTGTGTTGTAACGGATATTTTCCCGAATACGGGTATTGCACTGCCATTCTTCAGCTATGGCGGTACGGCACTTCTGGTGCTTTTGTGTGAAATGGGTGTGGTTCTTTCCGTTTCAAGAAACAGTTCAATGGAAAAGGAATAAAGCTTAAATATATCATTAAGGAGAGATGGATATGAAAATTCTCTTTGCTGCCGGTGGAACCGGTGGTCACATTAACCCTGCTCTTGCTGTTGCAGGTGTAATCAGGGAAAGATATCCCGAATCGGAAATTCTTTTTGTGGGAACAAAGGACAAAATGGAAGCACGTCTTGTGCCTGCTGCCGGCTTTGACTTCACAACAATTAAAATTTCAGGCTTTCAGAGAAAGCTTTCGATTGAAAATATTTTCAGAAACATTAAAACTGTCTGGTATCTTTTAACCTGTAACGGTCAGGTTAAAAAGATTCTCAGAGAATTTAAACCCGATGTTGTTGTCGGCTTCGGCGGTTATGTCAGCGGGCCTGTGGTCCGTATGGCTGCAAAGCTTGGAATTCCCACTGCGATACATGAGCAGAACGCTTATCCCGGCATTACAAATAAGGCTCTCGCTAAGGTTGTTGACCGTGTTATGCTTACGGCTGAGGAGGCTTCACAATATCTTGAAGCCAAAAACGAATGTATTGTTACGGGACTTCCCGTAAGAGGTGAAATGCTTCGTGCAGACAGAGAAATCAGCCGTGCAAAAATGGGTATCAGTGACAACAGGAAGCTTATTCTTTCAATGGGCGGCTCTCTCGGTGCTCTTACCATTAACAATGCTATGGTTGACATAATTGCGGAGCATCATAAAAATGAAAGCCTGTATTTCCTCCATGCAATGGGACAATACGGACTCTGGGTACCAGAAAAGCTGAAGGAAAAGGGTGTTGACACCGAAAAAAGCGATAATATTGAAATCAGAGAGTACATAAACGATATGGATGTCTGTATGTCTGCTGCCGATATTGTGATTTGCCGTGCAGGGGCAAGTACTCTTTCTGAATTGCAGGCTCTCGGCAAGGCTTCAATTCTTGTACCTTCACCAAATGTTGCCGAAAATCATCAGTATCATAATGCAATGGCTCTGGTTAACAGAAATGCAGCAAAAATCATTGAAGAAAAAGACCTTACAAAAGAAAAAATGGATGAGCTTTTTATGAGTCTTGTTAACAATGACAGTGAAAGACATGCAATAGAAGAAAATGCAAAGCAGATGTCACTTTCCGATGCAAAGGAAAGGATAGCTGATATTGTAGTTTCGCTTATAAAATAAGAAAAAACAAATGAAAAATCACCTTTTTCATCCTTTTTGCATATCATGGGATGAAAGGTGTGGTTTTATGGACAGCATTATCATCAGGGGCGGGAGAAGACTCGGCGGAGAAATCAATGTTCAGGGCTCCAAAAACAGCTCCCTTCCCATTCTTGCGGCAACGGTACTTGTGAAGGGAATAAGTGTTATTCATAACTGCCCTTATCTTACCGATGTTGATGCAGCTATTGAAATTCTCAGACATCTCGGCTGCATTGTGAAAAGAGAAAATCACACAGTAACCGTTGACTCAAGATTTGTATCCCGTTATGAGATACCCGACTCACTGATGCGAGAAATGCGCTCGTCAATCGTATTTCTCGGTTCAATTCTCGGCAGAATGGGTCAGGCTGTTTTGTCGTCACCCGGTGGATGTGAAATAGGCCTCAGACCGATAGATCTCCATCTCAGCTCACTCAGAAAGCTTGGCTTTGCAATTGACGAAACGGGCGGAAAAATCTCCTGTCGTAAACAGAAAACTTTAACTGAGGGTATAATCAGCTTGTCCTTTCCGAGTGTAGGAGCCACAGAAAACATCATGTTGGCTTGTGCTCTTTCGGGTGGCAGAACTGTGATTCTCAATGCCGCAAGGGAGCCTGAAATCAGTGACCTTGCCGCTTTTCTTAACAGTGCCGGCTGCAGAATTGAGGTCGGCTCTCAGGGAACAGTGGTAATTGACGGAGTTAAAAGGGCGGGGGACTGTGAGCATACTGTCATTCCGGACAGAATTGCTGCTCTTACTTATCTTTGCGCCGCAGGTGCGGCAGGAGGAGATATACTTCTCAAAAATGTTGATTTTTCAGATTTTCTTTCGGTTATTCCTGTTTTTGAGGCGGCGGGCTGCACAGTTCAAAGTGAAAAAAACACCGTCAGGCTTATGATGAACGACCGTCCGAAGGCTGTCAGGGATATAAGGACTATGCCTTATCCAGGCTTTCCCACGGATGCTCAGGCACCGGTGATGGCAATGGTGAGCATTGCAAGGGGAACGAGTGTTATTGTGGAAAACATTTTCGAAAGCCGCTTCAAGCATGTGGGCGAGCTTAAGAAAATGGGTGCAAAAATCAATGTTGAGGGAAGGGTGGCAGTAATCGACGGAGTGAGGTCACTTTACGGTGCCCATGTGGAATCACCTGACCTTCGTGGCGGCTCTGCACTTGTTGTTGCAGGTCTTGTCGCCGAAGGAATTACAACTGTAGGCTGTGTCAGTCATATTGACAGAGGCTATGAAAAAATTGAAGATTGTTTGAAATCGGTCGGTGCCGATATTGAAAGACAGGCACTGCCGGACAGTTAATATAAATATAATCAATTGATTTAAGTTTTTTCATAGGCAGCCGTGTTATACTGTAACTTATGCAGTGACACCCTGCCTTTATTTTTTGTTTAAAAAGGGGGAAGAAAAGGTGGACGATAAGGAAAGAAAAAATATATCGGAAACTTTTGGAAAATATACCGATTCATCAGCCTTCGGTCCTTCCGGCGGTTATAATAATATAAGAGAGCCGAAAAATGTCAGCTCCTCCATGTGGGCACCCATAAGCGGCGGCACCAATGTGCATCAAAGAAGGTCTGATGCACCGCAGGAAAGCAGAAATATAAGCAGTAATACGGCTCAGCCAAGGGCAAATGCTCCCATTTCTGAAGGCAGACAGCCGGCTGCAAAGCCAAAGCAGAATAATTCATCAAAAAATGTGAATACCGGAAAAGCTTCCGGAAAAAGCACCAAGCAAAAAAAGAAAGCACCGGAAAAGTCGAGAACACCGAAGGGAAAGCCTGTTTCGGAAAGGAATTCCGGCGGCAAAAAGGTGCAGAACGGAAGTACACCGTCCCGCAAGCGTGCGGGCGAAAAAAATCAGCAGCAGGCAAAAGCCATAAGAAGACAGGAGCAGCTTAAAAAGAACAGAAAAGATTATGAGGCACAAATCAAAGACGGTAAAAGCCATAATGAAATAAGCCGTAAGAGAGCTGCTGACAAAAGCAGAAAGAGGCGTATAAGAAGCATAATTTCCGTTGTGGTTTTTCTCATTTTTGTGTGTGCTTTTGTGGGCGTTTACTCATACAGCAAGGGAGCTCCCATTGCCAACATCATCATTGAAGGCGAAAGTGTTTATAAAAATGAAGAAATAATCGAAAGTGCAGGGCTTGAAATCGGTCTCAATATGCTCTCTTTGAGAGAAAAGGCAATCAATGAACAGGTTACCCTTGAGCTTCCTTATATTCACAGCGTTGAGCTTAGCCGTAAGCTTCCCGATACAGTAACCCTCACCGTAACTCCCACCAAGGAAAAGTATCTTATAGTCAATGATACGGGGTATATATGTGTTGACGAGCATGAAAAAATTCTTTCTGTCAAAAAGAAAAAGCTGAAGGATGGTTCCTTCAGGGTAAACGGCTTTGAATATCAGGAGGCTGAAGCGGGAACTTCTTATGAGCCCTCGCAGAACAACAAGGAAAAATTTGAGCTTGTGAAGAAAATTATCAAAGCAATTGAAGCAAAAGGAACAATAAAAAAGGCAGTTATAAATGTTGCCGATATGTCCGATGTTAAAATTACCTATAACTCAAAGGTGATGATATATCTTGGGGATTGCAAGAATCTTGAAAATCAGATAAATCTTGCCTGTGATGTACTCACCGAAGCGGCTTCTCAGGGGCAGACGGGGTATATTGACACAAGATATGAAGGCAGAGCATATTTCAATGAAGGTACCATGAAAATAGATTAAAGGTCTGTTTTTGATTAAATAATTTTCCTTTTTCTACAAAATTAAGAAAAAATTTATAAAATCTTCTGCACATTTATTATTGTAATTTCTTTTAACTCATGCTATAATTACATGGATAATAAGAAAAGTATGCCCGTTTTTGGGCGTACACTTAACTGATTGCAAGTATCACTGAAATTTAAATATTTAACAGGAGGAAGTAAAATGGGCTTCATAATGGATAATGAAAACATCGCTTATAACCAGATTAAAGTTATCGGTGTCGGCGGTGGCGGCGGAAATGCCGTTAACGGAATGGTTGAGTCAGGTATAGTTGGTGTAGAATTCCTTTCAATCAACACTGACAGACAGATTCTTGAAAACTCAAAGGCTACTCATAAGATTCAGATCGGTGAAAAGGTTACAGGCTGCATGGGTGCAGGCGGTGACCCCGCAATCGGCAGAAAGGCTGCCGAAGAAAGCCGTGATGTTATTGCTGACGCACTCAAGTCAACAGATATGGTGTTCATCACTGCCGGTATGGGCGGCGGCACAGGTACAGGTGCAGCTCCTGTTGTTGCAGAAATTGCAAGAGAGCTTGGCGCTCTTACCGTCGGTATCGTTACAAAGCCCTTCAAGTTTGAAGGCAGAAAGAGAATGAAGCAGGCCGAGGAAGGCATCAAGGAGCTTGAAAAGCATGTTGACAGCCTTATCGTTATCCCCAATGAAAGACTTAAGCTTCTCGGCGATAAGAGTCTCAGCATGAAGGATGCATTCGGCAAGGCTAATGATGTTTTGTGGCAGGGCGTCAAGAGTATTTCAGACACTATCAAGGTTCCCGGCTACATCAACCTTGACTTTGCTGATATCAAGAGTGTAATGAAGGATGCAGGTCTTGCTCACATGGGTATAGGCCGTGGCAGAGGTGCAGACTGTGCTTCAGAAGCAACAAAGCAGGCTATCACAAGCCCTCTTCTTGAAACAGCTATTGACGGTGCAAGCGGTGTTATCATCAATGTTACTTGTTCATCCGATATGTCACTTGACATGATTGAGCAGGCAGGCTCACTTATTGCGGATGCAACACATCCCGATGCAAACATCATCTTCGGTTCAGTGTTTGACGAGGATATGGGCGACGAAATGCTCATCACCGTTATTGCAACAGGCTTTGGTATGGCTAAGAAGGAGGATGCTCAGGCTCCGGCTCAGGCAGCTCCGGCAGCACAGCAGGGTGCAGCACCTGAATTTATCAGTCAGTCCACAAGAAAGGACAGTGCTCCCTCAATTTTCTCATCAATGGACCCCGAAACTCTTGACTTTGCATCAACCAAGTTCGGTCAGAGCTTCGTTTCAATTTTCGAGCAGGCAGCCGCTGCTTCAGGTGCAAACAATGTGAAGGCAAGTGACTTTGCTCCCGTTCAGCCTGTTTCAGAGCCGGCACCCGCACAGCCCGTTCAGACTCAGTCATTCGATGTTATTGAAACTCCCACAAAGAAAACAGATTCAATCTTCGATGATCCTGACGATGATGAAAGTGATGTGCTTCCCGTATTCAAGGGTAGAAACATTTTCGGAAACAACTGATTTTCAAAGCTATAATTTAACCGCAGCATCTTTACGGTGTTGCGGTTTTCTTTATTCTGAAGCACAATCGGTTGTGTTTGTCGTGCTTTTTTATTTTCATGGTACAAAGTTAATTAAAATTGATGTTTTATTTGTTAACAATATAAAAATGCCCTTGACCTTTTTGTCAATTTCTGTTACAGTATATATTGTATAAAATTATGCTATTATGTCTTAATATATCCATTTTTCAGGAGGCTTAGTCATGAATTTTGAAAAGAACAAATCGTCAATTATCATTGTTGTGGCACTTTTGGTGGTCTGCATCGGTTCCTTTTTCGGTGTAAGCGCAATGACCAGAAGTGACAATGTAGTAACCACGAATACAACCCTGCCGCCAACAACTCAGGCAACAACGGCTCCCACAACAACAAGTGCTCCTGTTCCGACAACTCAGCCGGTTGCAACAACAGCGCCTTCAACAAGTGAGGCGGTTTCAACCTCAAGCAACCTTATCACAACCTTCCCCGGAGTTTCAAGCAGCACAACAACCGAAGCTCCCACAACAACTGAGCCTTCAACTACATATTCCACCACAACAGAGTCCTCCTCTCAGGATTCACAGTCAACAACTCAGTCTGATGAGCTTATTGAAAATGCCGCTATTTTTGATGAAGGCTTCCTCAGCTATATGTTCAACCCCGAGGGTAATTACTACTACACAAACTCAGACCCCTGGCAGAGAGCTCTCGGCTATAACGAATTCTACGATGTCGGTGCTGGCTTCGTTGCTATCTATATGGACACAATGAGATGTAAGTTTTCCTACGGCGATCAGGATTGGATGATTCAGTTCTGGAAGGGACAGTACGGCTTCCTTTTTGTCGGTCATGAAATCGGTGTTTACACAAAACCCAAGGACAGAGATAACGAACATTACGATGCCGCTTCAAATGATGATGCACTTTATATGTCAATGACAGGCTACCGTAAGGGCGAGGAGCTTTACACAAGAGAATATGGTAAATATTGGTGGTGTACCGGTTTCGTACCCGGAAAGCTTGATAACTTCTCAGACCGTTCAGAGCTTGAGCTCAAGTGCAGAATTACCATGAGAGACTATAATATGCTTTTAGGCTTCTGTGGTGCTCTTAAGGAAAACGGCTTGGTACTTGGTGAAGATTTCACAACATCAGGTCTTGATGTTTTCGTAACATGGTAAAAAATATTGAAAAAATGTTAAAATTCTATTGCTATTCAACACAAATTATAGTATAATATATCAGATAAATAGTATATTTTCAGCTAAATAAGCTGTTTATATAAATATTTAGAAAGGATTTGATAGGATATGAAAAAGTTTATTGGTGTAATCGTTGCAGTTATGCTTTGTGCTTGCTTGCTCGTTCCCACTGCTTTTGCTGCAGATGCTTCAGTTGACTCTGTTCTTGCTGAGCTTGAAGGTGTTGACCTCGGTGCTCTCAATCAGGAAGATCTTGATGCAATTCTCGGCGACCTCGGTCTCAGTGATGTTGAGCTTGATTCTGTTATTGCAGAGCTTGAAGGCGAAGACGATAACGAAGCTCTTGACACACTCAACGGCATTGCAAATCAGATGAACTCAGTTCAGGCTGAAAATTCAGGTGACGGCACAGCAACAGCAGGTACTGATCTTGCTGCTATTCTTGAGATGATTCCCGTTGATTTTGACATTACTCCCATTGCTGAAATGCTCGGCGGTCTTACAGACGGTGGACTTTCATCACTTATGTCATCAGTCGGCGCTATCTTTGGCGGAAACGGAATCAACCTTGCATCAGAGGATGTCGGCACATTCGATATCGCTAATGTTTCAAAGGGCGGCGATACAGCAGCTAATGCAACTAACCTCACAGCAGGTATTGCTGATACACTCGTTGGTGCTCTTGAAACCCTCGGTCTCGACAGCTCTGCAATCGAAGGTCTTCTTGACAACGAAATCGTAAACTTCTTCGCAAACATGTACATCGGCTTCATCGGTGAAGTTGAGGAAAGCACTACTGCTGCTCCCACAACAACCAAGCCTGCTGTTGTCACAACAACTACTCCTAAGACAGGTGATACATCTGCAGTAATCGTAGCACTTGCAACTCTTACAGTAGCTTCAGGCGCAGCATTCGTTTGCCTTAAGAAGAAAAAGGAAGCATAAGCTTCAAAAAATCATTTTTAACTTTTTATAAAAAGCTATAAAACAAAAGCACTTCCGTAAAAGGGAGTGCTTTTTTCTTGACAAGCTATATCCTTTATGTTACAATTTCAAAAGGCAAATAAGGAAATACGGGTGAGAATCCCGAGCAACCGCCATTGCCGTAATTGGTTTATGCCATAAGTCGGAATGCTTATTTGTTCACGGCACAAATCTGCCGTAAAAAAATAGAAATCACTTTTGGGAAAAGGGGAAAGTGGTGAAACAATATTTTCCTCAGTTAAATTGAGGCTTGTTTTGCTGTTTTTCTGTCCCTTGCCACTTCAAAAGGCAGGGGATTTCTTATGAAGGTGAAACGGCAAAAAAAGATATTCAAAAGCAACGGACCATCACAATAAAAAACAAAGGAGTATACTAACATGAAAAAATCTTTATCAGCTATTCTCTCAATTCTTTTAATCATTTCAACCCTGTTTATCATGACTGCATGCGGCGATAATAATGCTACAAACGGCAATGCAGACACAACCGCAGCGGACACAACAGCACAGCAGACCGTAACCGCACCTCCGGGAAGCAAGATTGTTGGCGAAGGAGAGACAAACTTTGTTTTCTCAGTTGTTGACCTTGAGGGCAATGAAACATATTTTGATGTTTATACCAACAAAACAACCGTTGGTGATGCACTCAGTGAGCTTGAACTCATAAAGGGCGAAGAAGGGGATTACGGCCTGTATGTCAAAACAGTTAACGGAATTACCCTTGACTATGACAAGGACGGCAAATATTGGGCATTTTACATTGATGGCGAATACGCACAGACCGGTGTTGATGCGACTGATATCGTTGCATGCACGGCGTATTCATTCAAGGCTGAATAAATCCATAACTAAGGGGCAGTTCTTTCCGGAGCTGCCTTTTTTGTAATTACAAAAGCAGCTAAAAGTGTTGACAAAGCCGCCACTTTATGTTAAAATGCCATAGTAATCACAAATAGGGTATAGTGCATCCGGAAACACAAAGCATCAGTAATTTACCCTGAATAACTTAATAAATAAATTACTCAGTATGCCCTTTTACGGGGGCGTAGTTCAGCTGGGAGCCCAAAACACCCGGTAACGCACCCCAACCGAGCAATTGAAAAAAATTAATACTTGGGGGTATAGCTCAGCTGGGAGCCCAAAGCACTCAGTAACGCACCCCACACTACAATTTCATAAATAAAAACTTGACGAACCCTCATACGGGGGTATAGCTCAGCTGGGAGAGCGCTTGAATGGCATTCAAGAGGTCAGCGGTTCGATCCCGCTTATCTCCACCACTAGTTCGTCAAGTTTTATTTTTTTGCCTGCTTCACTTATAAGCAGGTGTTTTTATTTTATGCTGCTTTATCAATACCATTGAGGAATTGTGCAAAGTCAAAATTAAAATCAATCTTCAACTTATACCCTCTGCAAACCTCAACACGATTTATCAAGCAATTCACAATCATTTTCTTTTTCTCAAAACTCGCATCATCATAAAGCTCTGCCCAAGTTATCAGTTCATCATAGGTGTCGGATAACTCCTTGAGCAAATTCTCACTTTCATTAACCTCTTTCTCAGCATCCCTACACAGCGATAATAGTCTGTCGCATTCAGTTTCACTTTCCGCAATCAGTCCCGAAAGTGTATCAGCC